>JABFRG010000796.1 GCA_013141295.1 Polyangiaceae bacterium | reverse complement strand
CGGCAAGGAGGAGGACGTGGAGGTGGGCGCCACCTACTTCGGCGCCCGCTACTACAGCCCGTACCTCGGCCGCTTCATGAGCGCCGATCCGCTTTGGATCCACGCCGCCGGTGGCGACTCCAACCCCTACGCCTACGTCGGCGGAATGCTCTCGCACGCCACAGACCCGTTCGGGCTGGACGCGAAGACCGAGGTCAAGAGTTCGTCCAGCCCGGACGGCCGTACCTTCAACGAGAGCATTACAAGCGACGGAAGCAGCCTCGAATCAGTAGTGACCGCCAGCGACCCATCGCCGGCGGCAGAGACGGAGGTCAACCGTCCGGACCCCGCGCCCGTCCCTACGCCAGACCCCGCGCCCGTGGCCACCGCGGAGCGTGATCCGGTTCGAGGAGCCGACTCCAAGTCGAGCGTCGAACCTCCGCCCTGGGGGCAGGGTCCCAAGCCGCTCTCGCAGCAGGGATGGGGCCGGCCCCCCACCAATGACCAGAAGGCCGAGGCCATTCGCATCGGCCTCGCCCAAGGCGCGCTCAACTTCATCAAGCCTCTGTGGCTGAAGCCGGTCAAGCTTCGCGGAGTTGTCGGTCGAGACCCCGCCGAGACGGCATCTCTGGCGAAGTACCAAGAAGCTGGCGACGACGGCGGCACGGCCTTCCTCCACGGCCTCAGCTTCTTCGTCGGGGGCGAAATTGCGGATGGCTTGGGCGCGCTCGGCTCAAGGGCGGCGGGAGCGGCCGAGGAGGCTGCAGCGGGCGGTACCGCCACGGTGTTCAAGTACGCTGGTGGCCAGGGAGGCCACTTCAGTGTACTAATTGAAGCGGGGGGCGAGACGATCCATACGCACCAGGTGATCCTTCGCAACGGCATGACCACCATTGCGCGGGTTGAGCCAGGCCAGCTTCCAGCTGTCGCGGAGCAGATTCAGCTCGCCATCTCAAACCCCGCAGGCGCGATGGCGTATCAGCGGGCAGCGATCGGAGCGCCGGGCGGCGCATACAATGCGCTATACAACAACTGCGCACAGCATTGCGCGCATGTTCTGAACGCGGGCGGTGCAGACGTTCCCACGAGCATTCGGCCGTTGTTGCTCTGGTGGGCAAGCCAAACTGGAAGGTAGCCATGGAACCGGAAGAGCAGTCGTTCTACGATATACTTGATCAAGCACAACACGACGAGCGGCTGCCCGAACCAGCGCGGCGTGCTATCGCGACCCTCCGAGAGGCGGACACGGCGTTTGGCAGGTGGGGAGCGCTCGTCAAACTTGGGCAGCAACCGGGAAATCTGGAGGCGGCCGCGCTGTCGGTCCTCGCGTATGACGAAGAGCTCGTTCGTGTATGGTTTCTCTTTGACGCCAACCCCAACGATGACGGTGCGGTACTGGTCGCAGCCAGAGCAGCAGATGCTACGCGAGAGCGCCTGCGTGTCATTGGGTAACGCGCCACCTAGACAGGTCGCGCCGAATCATGCTTCAATATGTGTGTCAAGTCAGAAGTGATGCGTGCCAACGGGTACTCAATCTGAACCAGCGGTATCGAACATGACGCGCGCTCTCGCACTCGTTTTTTTGCCATCCTCGCGAACGCTCGAGTGCGCGTGCACTGCTCTTCTTGTTACGACCGTGGTCGCATGCGGCTCTAGCACGCCATCCACCTCCGCCTCTTCGTCTTCCAGCGGCGGCGCAGGGCCCGACGGCGGCCCCACCGGCTGCCCCGTGCTCCTCGACGGATGCGCTTGCACCTGCAAGAACGGCCAATCCTTCCCGCAGATATCGGGGACGGCGCCATCCGGCGTGTGCGAGAGCGCGGCTGCGGCGTGCGCGCGGACGTGCGTGAACCTGGGTGGCGCGGCCACGTTCGCGTGTGGCCCGGCGCCGGTGCTCAAGGACGCCGGGTCGGACGCGGCGCCAAGACCGCAGTGCATGGCGGGATTCTGCAACTACTTTGCGACGGTCACCTGCAAGGACAGCAGCTCCGTGCTGCACCTCGATAGCGAGTGTCCCGACTCCGGCCTGTGTCCGTACGTCGCCGAGGCCGCAGAAGCCAAGTGCGCCGATCATGGCGGCGTCGAAAGCCACTCACCGTGACCGGTCGGAGCCCATCATGAACAAACCCACGATCGCCACCATCTTCATTCTCGCTGCCGCCGCGTTCCTTGCTTGCAGCTCAAGCACGCCATCCACCTCCGCCTCTTCGTCGTCCAGCGGCGGCGCCGGGATCGACGGCGGCCCGACCGGATGCCCCGTGCTCCTCGACGGATGCTTCGCGTACGCTTGCACCTGCAAGAACGGCCAATCCTTCCCGCAGATATCGGGAACGGCGCCCTCGGGCGTGTGCGAGAGCGCGGCTGCCGCGTGCGCCCGGACGTGCGTGAACGTGGGCGGCGCAGCCACATTCGCGTGTGGCCCGGCGCCGGTGCTCAAGGACGCCGGGTCGGACGTGGCGCCCAGACCGCAGTGCATGGCGGGATTCTGCAACTTCTTTGCGACGGTCACCTGCAAGGACACCTCTGCGATCTATTCACTCGACAGCGAGTGTCCCGACTCGGGCCTGTGTCCGTACGTCGCTGACGAGGCCGAGGCCAAGTGCGCCGATCATGGCGGCGTCGAGAGCCACTCACCGTGACGTGCCGGAGGTCCCAATGAGCAAACGCACCATCACGACCCTTCTCGCTGCAGCCGCGCTCCTCGCCTGCAGCAGCGGAGGCTCGTCCTCTTCTTCTTCCGGCGCACCCGCGGGGACCGATGCGGGGGGAGCTGGCTCGAAGCCCAACCCTCTGAACTGTCCGGTCGACCCCAACGAGAACTGCCCCTTCTACTATTGCGCGTGCCAAGCTGGAACGGCAACCGCGAGCAGTTGGTCGAGCCGGAACGGCTCGTGCCTGGGCCCCGAGGCAACGTGCGCCGATTTCTGCCGCCGTGAGCAGACGCCATCGCCCGCCACGGAGTTTCGTTGCGGACTCGGTCCTCGGCCGCCGGTCGTTGACGCTGGCTTACCCCGCGGCAGCGCCGGAGGTCCGTGCCTGGCGGGTGACATCTGCAGTGAGCGCGACTTCGCCAACTGCGCCGACCTCACCGTGCAGCTGATGCGAAGCGTGTGCCCGGCCTCCGGCGTGTGCCCCACCAAGGACCAAGCAGAGGCCACCGCCTGCGCCACCCACGGCGGCCCGCAGCGCATCTGAGCGCCCGGCGTGCTGTGGTTTGCGTGCTAGTCTTCCGTGGCCATGAACGTTGCCAAGACGGCCTACGCGGCATACGTCGCGCGCGAAGCCGGCAGCATGGTGCGTCACGAATTCATCGATGGCGAAGTGTTTGCCATGGCCGGCGGGACACCCGAGCACTCTGCGCTCATCGCCGCGGTCACCATGGCCCTCGGTTCGCTGCGCGGGAGCCCATGCCGCGCGTTCGTGACGGATCTTCGCACGCGCATTCGCGCGGACGAGCACGGACCGGACGTGGGCACCTACCCCGACATCGCCATCGTCTGCGGTCCGGCGCTCCGCGATTCCGAGGACCCCATCGCCATCGTGAACCCTACGGTGATCGTCGAGGTGCTCTCCAATTCCACCGAGGCCTACGATCGGCATGGCAAGTTCAAGCACTACAAGCGCCTCGAGTCGCTCCGCGAGTACGTGCTCGTGTCCCAGCACCGCCCGTACATCGAGCGCTTCGCCAAGGTCGACGGTGTCTGGGGCGCACCCGACGGCGCTGGGCTGGGCGAGCGCATCGCGCTCTCGTCGGCAGCGGCGGTGCTGGACGTCAGCGAGATCTTCGAAGGTCTCGTCGCGCCCGACGGCCGCGTCCGCGTGGGGTAGTAGGCCAGCGCTTTGACGTCGCCAGGGTCGCGGAGTACGCTCCAGAGCATGCCGCCGCTCAAAGCCGTCGTGAAGAACGGTCGACTCTTGGTCGACGAGCCCACGAACCTGCCCGAGGGGACGGAGGTCGAGCTGCTGGTCGTGGACGACGACTTCGACGCGGAGGAGCGAGCTCGGCTTCTGGAAGCCATCGAGGCCGGCGCCGACGACTTCGAGCGCGGCGACTACGTGGACGGCGTGGAGTTTGCCAAGCAGCTCCTGGCTCGACGTGAAGCTGCACCTCGGTAGGCAGGCCCGTCGCCAGGTCGAGCGAAAGGAGTCGTGGTGGGCAGACAACCGCCGCGCCGTTCCAGACCTGTTCGCGCGCGAGCTTCTCGAAACGCTGGTGTTGGTGCGAGCAGCGCCGGGCAGCGGGGTACGGTGGCCCACACCGCGACGACCCACGCTCCGCCGCATCTTGATGCCGCGCACGCAGAACC
>JABFRG010000508.1 GCA_013141295.1 Polyangiaceae bacterium | reverse complement strand
CCCCGGTGACGCCGCCGACGCCGGTGCCCACGCCCGTGACGCCGCCCACGCCGGTGCCCACTCCGGTGACGCCGACGCCCATTCCCACGCCCGTCGTGCCTCGCCCGAACGGCGTCGATCCTTGTCAAAAGGCTGCAGAGTACAAGGCCAAGAACAACCCGACCCTGTACGCGCAGTTTGCCAAGCTGTGTCGGGACACCGGCCGCATCCCGCCCTGAAGTCGTCTTGACGATTCGCCGTTTGAATGTAGGCTCCCGATCTCCGTCCAACGGAAGCTCCCCCATGCGCCCTCTGTTCTTCACCATGCCAGTGCTCTCCGCGGCCCCCGCCGCAGCAGCATCGTCGTGCGTCCAGAACGCAGCAGGAGCAAACCCCTAAACCAGGGCGCGCGATCGGAACACTCCTCACGGAGTCCCCTCGAAGGCCGCCCGGGTAACCAGGCGGCCTTCCTGCATTTCGCATTTCGCATTTCGCATTGCGGCCCCCATCCTTCCAAGATTCGAGACCAAAGAGAGAGACGTGTCGTCATGAGCACCGTGATTCCCAAGTACCCCGAGCTGGTTCGCATGGACAAACGCCCGGAGATTCTCAGCGTGCGCCAGGTGGTGGCCACCGAGAAGATCCACGGCACCAACTTCCGCGTGCACTTCCCCGCGGGCATGACGTCTCCCGCGGACATCCGCTTCGGTGGCAGCAACGAGGTGTTCGAGCCCGGCGACGACGGCTTCTACGGCGGCCGCCCGGTGCGCTTCTTCAAGGACGATCCGGCGCTCGTCACGCGCATGCACGAGACCTTCGCCTCCTACGGCTTCGGCGACGTGACGGTGTTCGGTGAGGCCTTCGGCAGCTCCATCCAGAAGGGCGTGCGCTACGGCGCGCCCGGCGAGGTGCTGTTTCGCGCCTTCGACATCATGGTCGGCGAGAACTTCGTCACCTACGATCTCTTCGTGGAGCTGTGCGAGAAGATGGCGCTGCCCCGGGTGCCGGAGATCTGGCGCGGTGAGCCCACGCTGGCCAACTTCGACGCCCTCCTCGAGCAGGTCTCCGAAGAGGGGAAGAAGAACGGCGTCGACGACGCCGAGAACTTCTCCGAAGGCGTGGTCATCCGCGCGAACCCGCTCCTCCGCGACGTGTTCGGGCAGTGGCTCATCGTCAAGCACAAGTCCGAGAAGTTCTCCGAAGTGGCCAAGCGCGATCCCAGCAAGCTGAAGGCCGCGGGCGGTCCGGCCGAGGACTTTGCCGCCACCTTCGTGGTTCCCGGTCGCGTCACCAACGCCCTCGGGCGCCTGCGCGACGCCGGCAAGAAGCTCGTCTCCGACATGCAAGACATGCCCCTGCTCATCCCCGCCATGGTGGCGGACCTCGAGAAGGAGTGCAAAACCGAGTGGGACGAGGCCATCGCCCTCGGCGCCAACGACAAGCAGCTGCGCGCTGCCGTCACCAAGACCCTGGGCAGCGTGTACAAGCGCATGCTCCTCGAGTCCGTGAAGGGCTGATCATGAGCGCCGACCTTATTCCCTACGCTGGCAACCTGACGTGGCTCCGTGCGCGCACGATCTTCTTCGCGCGCCACGGATCCCACGCTTATGGCCTGAACATCGCGAGCAGCGACGAGGACTTCAAGGGCGTGGTCATCCCGCCTCGCGAGTACTTCCTCGGCTTCGCAGAGCACTTCGAGCAAGCCGAGTCGAAGACGCCCGACATGGTCGTCTACGACATCCGCAAGTTGATGGCCCTGGCCGCCGACTGCAACCCCAACATCATCGAGGTGTTGTGGTCGGAGCCGCTGGTGATCACGCCCGCCGGCGAGCGATTGCAGGCGGCGCGGCACCTCTTTCTCTCGCGCAAGGCCAAGCACACCTTCTCCGGCTACGCGCTGGCGCAGTTGAAGCGCATTCGCACGCACTACCGGTGGATCAAGTCGCCGCCGTCGCGCGCGCCTTTGCGCTCGGAGCTGGGGCTGCCGGAGCGCACACTCATCCCGGGCGATCAGCTGGCCGCCGCGCAGTCGGCGATCCAGAAGAAGCTCGCCGACTTCGAGCTCGACTTCTTGCACGAGGTCGACCCGGCCTCTCGCATTCTGCTGCAGACCAAGGTGGCCGAGGTACTGGCCGAGGCGCAGGTGTCGAGCAGCGACCGCTGGAAGGGCGCCGCTCGCACCGTAGGCTACGACGAGAACTTCATCCTGCTCCTGGATCGCGAGCGGCAATTCACCGCGAAGCAGCGGGAGTGGGAGCAGTTCAACACCTGGAAGGCCACGCGGAACCCGGCCCGCGCGGCGCTCGAGGAGAAGTACGGCTACGACACCAAGCACGCCATGCACCTGGTGCGGCTCCTGCGCATGTGTCGCGAGATCCTGGAGCGCGGCGAGGTGGTGGTGAAGCGCCCCGATCGCGAGGAGCTGCTGGCCATCCGCGGTGGCGCCTGGAGCTACGACCAGCTCGTGGAGTTCGCCGAAAAGGAGGACGCCGCTCTCGACGAGGTCGCGCGCGCTTCGTCGCTACCCCGCGCCCCGGACCGCACTCATCTAAGTGCACTATGCACGGATCTGGTGGCCGAAGCGATATCGCGCTAGCGAACGTCGAGCTCCTTCTCGAAGCTCTCGACCCACGTCATGGAGTCGTAGTTGTACGTTCCCAGCGTGAACATCTTGTCGGTGATGTGGACCACGGCGAGGTCGTGCGTGCCGTCCTTGACCGCTCCCGGCCGGAAGACATCGTAGCCACGCCAACGATAGTGAGCGGTCGAATGGTGGTGCCCGTGGAAGAAGGCGACGACGTTGCGATGCTCGAGCAGGGCTTCGAGGCGGTCCGGGTACTCCCCGTCTGCGAACCACCACCCCTGAGCGGCCGGGCCCGCAAGAGGAAGGTGAAAGTAGAGGACCAGCGGTACGTCGAGCCCGAGCGGCGCGAGGTCCTTGGCTGCGAATGCGATGCCTTCTTGGTCGGGCGCTTCGCCGAGCGCCAGGAAGTGAACGCGGTCCCAGTCGAAGCTGTAGAAGCGCCCGCCGCCGTGCCGCTCGGCGACTTGCGTTTCCACATACGGACCGCCCCACCGGTCGTGATTGCCCACGACCTCGAACGTTGGAATGCGGAGACGCCCAGGCGCGCCCGGCGGACCGAAGTATTTCGCGAACTGGGCCCACTCCGCGGCGTTTCCGCGCTCGGTCAGATCCCCCGTGATCAGGAGCCCACGCAGCGGCGGAACGACGTTGCTCGGCCACTTGCTGCGTACGTCACGGGGGTAGGGCTCCCCCTCGAGGTGATTCAACGCGTCGACCATTCGCTCGTGGCCTGTGCCGATGGGGTCGAACCCGAAGTGCGTGTCCGAGACGACGGCGAAAGCAACATCCGTTGTGCCTTTCCGCACATAAGCCGCTGGCGTCTCACGGGGGCGCTCGGTAGCGATTCGTTCGGACGTGGACTTGCATGCCACGGCGCCCAGGCACGTGACGAGGATGAGGAGAGAGCGCGAGACGTGCATCGTCCCACGCTGTCGTGGCCCGCGGCGAATTCGTGACGGGCATGCGCCGCGGTCGTCGCGCTTGGTGACCTACGTTAGCAAAGCCCCGGGCGTCCACCCTCGAGAGGTCGTGACTCGGCGACGTCGGATGACGGACCGCTGATCAGCGAACGTTGAGCGGGAGTGTGGCGGTTTTGCGCCCGTTGACAGAAATGTCGAGCGCATAGTGGCCGGGCGCGAGGTCGTCCGGGAGCATGAGCGGGCCTTCGGACTTCGCTTCGCCCATCTGGACGCTGCTCTTGCCGAGCTCGCGGGTGGAGCCGTCGGGGCTGACGAGCGTGAAGCCCATGTTCGCGTTGAGTGGCGCCGCACCCTTGAATTGCAGGTCGATCCGCTGACCGGCCTGGGCGCTGCGGCCTCCGCCTTCGTAGATGCCGCCGGTCGCGAAGTCGACGACCAGCGCGACCACACCTGGGACCACGCCCACCAGGAGCCAGAGGCAGTCGAGCACCAGCGCCGCGACGTCGACGCGGCCGCCCGCGCGTCCGCTGCGCTCCGGGTGGAAGATGATGCCGCAGTTGAGGCTGCTCATGGTGAGCCCCGCGAGGAGGACCGAAATGCCGAGCACGCGGCCGAACCGCGGCAGGGTCTCGTGGGCAATGCGGGCGAGGCTCGAAGGTGTGGTGCTCATAGGGCTTTCATCATAGAGGGCGGGGATTCGGCGAGAAGACATTCCCGCGACGGCTGCAAATTGCGGGCCGCGTCGGCTCAGCCGAAGACCTGCTCGCGCAGGAGGTCGAGGCCGACGTTGCCGCAGGCCAAGACCTTCGCGTGGAAGTCCTTGAGCTCGCCGCCCCGGCCTCGGTGCTCGTCTCGCAGCGCGAGCATGGCGCGCTCTCCGACCTTGTAGGAGATCGCCTGCGCCGGCCATCCGAGGTAGCGGGTGATCTCGCTCTCGGCGTACTCGGGGGTCAGGCCGCCGAGGGTGTGCATCATCTCGACCCCGAGCTCGAAGGTCCAGGCTTCACCCGGATGGAACGGCGCGCCTTCGGGGATGCGCAAACCGAGGTGGGCGCCGATGTCGAACACCACGCGGCACGCCCGAAGGAGCTGGTTCACCAGCATGCCGAGCTCGTACTCCGGACGCTCGTAGTAGCCGAGCTCGCCCATGAGGCGCTCCACATAGAGCGCCCAGCCTTCGGCATAGCCCGAGTAGCCGTAGGCGATGCGATGGAGTCGGCAGAGATTGGCGGTGAGCGAGACCTGGAGGCCACACTGCAGATGGTGCCCGGGAAAGCCCTCGTGGTACGCGGTGCTGATCTGGTCGTAGAGGGGGAAGGGGCCGTCGCCTTCGAGCGAGTACCAGACGGCGCCGGGGCGCGAGAAATCCTCGGAGGGCGACACGTAGTACGCGCCCAGCGGGCCGCCGGGCGGAGCTACCTTCACGTCCAGCTGGCGAATGCAGTCGGGCACGTCGAAGTGTGCGCGGTCGAGCTGCAAGAGCGCGCTCGCCTGACGTTCGCGCATGATGGTGATCAGGCTCTCGCGATCGGGCGCCGCGAGGTTCGGATCGCTGCGTACGTGCTCGATGAGGTCGGGGACGTTCTTGCCCGGCGCGATGCTCGCGCCCAGCTCGTCGATGCGTTGCAGGATGCGTCGCACCTCGGTCCAGCCCCAGGCGTACGTCTCGTCGGGGTCGGGGGTGGAGCCGAGCCAGCGCCCCATCTCGCGTAGGTAGCGCGGGCGGCCCACGCCATCCTCCGCCTTGGCTTTGGGCAAGTAGGTCGTTTCGAGCCAGTCGGCCAGGGCGCCGTAGGCCTCGCGTGCGCGCGTGGCGCCGGCCTCGATGCGCGCGCGGAGGTCCGCGGTACCGAGCCCGCTCTCCGTGAAGGCCTTCACGAGGCCTTGAAAGTACGAGGTCTCGCCCTGGTGCACGCGGCCCTGGGCGACGCATGCACGCACCTGCCGGATGGCCACCACCTCGCCGGCGGCGAGACCGGCCGCCAGGCTCGCGCGATAGCCCGCGAGCGCGCCTTCGATACCTTCGAGGCGCGCCGCGACGTTCTCCCAGCCGGCGACGGTCTTGGTGTCCATGGTGTCGAACACCATGCGGATCATCTGGAAGCTCGAAGCGATGCTGTTGAGGTCGGTTACGTGATCGCGGTGCGCGAAGGCGTCCAGCTCCCGCTCGAGCCAGTCGACCATCACCGAGACCGCCAGCTTCCCCCATCGGTCGGTCTGCGGCGGCAGTGCGGCCACCTGCGCGCGCCAGTGTCGCAAGCGCTCGGCCACGTGGGCCGCTCCGGCGGGCGAGAAGTCGTCCCATCGGTGATCGTGCCCGGGAACGCCGTAGAATGTGGCTTGAACCGGGCGCAGGGCGGCGATCTCGTCGATGAGCGCGTCGCTCAAGGTGAAGGGCGTCAGCATTGACGCCACAGTAGCGCAGAACGATCGGCGCGAGGGAGGGGGTAGCGGGGGCTACGGCGTGACCGGACCGTTGGCCCAGGCGCGCAGCGCGGCCTTGTCGGCGTCGCTCAGCTTGGCCTCGCTGTGAAGCGGCACGTAGATGCTCATGGGCATCTCGCCGCTGGCGATTTCCTGGCCCGCTTCCAGTTGCTTCTTGCCGCGCACCGCCTCGGACTTCGTTCCCCACTCGGAGAAGTTCAGGTGCCGGCGACCATCGCGCACGTCGCGCGCCACCAGCCACGAGACCGGCGCCACCTGGCTGTACCAGGGCCACCGTGACTCATTCGAATGGCAGTCGTAGCAGGCGCGCCGGAGAATCGCCTTCACTTCGGGCGAGGCCTGGATCTCGGCGGTGACCGGCGGGTTCGTGTGGTCGCACCGTACGAGCTGCATGCCCGCCAGCACCAGCACGAGCACGGCGGCGATCTTGCGCTTCAGCGGTACGGTCTTCATGGTCATCCGGTCTTCATGCACTTGGCGAGCTCGCCGAGGAGGGCTTCGCAGTGTGCGATGCTCGTGCCCGGCCGCGTCTCGGCGGGGCCCTCGAAGCGTCGCGTGAGGCGCATGTCGGGGGTGAGCTTGTACGGGCTCTTGGGAGCGCGCACCAGGTTGAGAATCTTTTGCGGATCCAGCGGCGTGTCTTCGCGCAGGTGGAGCGTGACGCGCGTGGCCGTCGCCTCGCACCCTAGCACGCGCAGGCGCCGGAGCTCGGTCTTGAGGGCCATGAGCGCCAGCAGGCGTTTGGCGGCTTCGGGCGGCGCGCCGAAGCGGTCCTCCAGCTCTTCGCCGATCTCCGTCACGTGGGCCTCGTCCTGGGCGCTGGCCAGGCGCTTGTAGAACGAGAGGCGGACGCCGACGTCGGCGATGTACTCCTCCGGAAGGATCGCTTCCACGTCGAAGGAGAGCTCGGTGTCGACCTCGTGCACCACTTCTTCGCCACGGAGCTCGGAGACCGCGTCCTCGAGCATTTGCACGAACAGGTCGAACCCCACGCTGGCCACGTTGCCCGATTGCTCGGCGCCCAGCAGATCGCCGGCGCCCCGGAGCTCGAGGTCGAGCGACGCGATCTTGAAGCCGCTCCCCAGCTCGGTATGACGCTCCAGCGCCTCGATGCGCGCTCGCGCTTCTTCCTTGAGGGCGTCGACCGGCGGCACGATGAGGTAGCAGTAGGCGCGCTCCTTGGAGCGGCCCACGCGGCCACGGAGCTGGTAGAGCTGCGAGAGTCCGAACATGTCGGCGCGATCGATGAGGATGGTGTTGGCCCGAGGAATGTCGAGACCGCTCTCCACGATGGCGGTGGCCACCAGGATGTCGTAGCGACCGTCGACGAAGTCGAGCATGGTCTTCTCGAGGGCGCTCTCGGTCTTCTCGGTGCCGCTCGAACCGCCGCGGCTGCCCGCCTTGGCCATCTGCCCGTGACCCACCGCGATGCGCGCGTTCGGCACCAGGGCCTGGAGCTTCTGCGCCCGCTCGTAGATGCCTTCGATGCGGTTGTAGACGTAGAAGATCTGCCCGCCGCGGCTCAGCTCGCGCTCCACCGCCTCGCGCAGCACCGCGTCGTCGTAGCGGGTGACGACCGTGCGCACGGCCCTTCGGTCCACCGGCGGCGTGGTGATGAGCGAGAGATCGCGCAGGCCGCTCACCGCCATCTGCAAGGTGCGGGGAATGGGCGTGGCCGAGAGCGTGAGCACGTGCACCTGGGCCTTCATCTGCTTGATGCGCTCTTTGTGGGTGACACCGAAGCGTTGCTCCTCGTCCACCACCAGGAAGCCCAGGTTCTTGAAGTGCACGTCCTTGGAGAGCAAGCGATGGGTGCCCACAACGATGTCGCAGGAGCCGTCCTTGAGCATCGCCAGCGTCTCGTCTTGCTCCTTCTTGGTCTGGAAGCGGCTCATGGAGCGAATGCGGATGGGGTAGCTCTGCATCCGCTGCTCGAAGACGCGAAAGTGCTGCTGCGCCAGCACCGTGGTGGGGCACAGCACGCACACCTGCTTGCCCTCCATGGCGGCGCGGAAGGCCGCGCGCAAGGCCACCTCGGTCTTGCCGAAGCCCACGTCGCCGCAGACCAGCCGGTCCATGGGGCGGCCACGCTCGAAGTCCTTGTTCACTTCCTGGATGGCCTTGGCCTGGTCCGGCGTCTCGTCGAAGGGGAAGGTGGCTTCGAAGGCGTAGTACTCGTCGGAGGGCTCGGGCAGCCGCTCGGCCACCGCGCTCTCGCGCTCGGCGTAGAGGCGCAAGAGCTCGTCGGCCATCTCCCGGACCGCCTTCTTGACGCGGCCTTTGGTCTTGGCGAAGCTCTGGCCGCCGAGCCGATCGATCTTCGGCTCCGCGTGCTCGCCGCCGGAGTACTTCTGAACCTGGTTCAGGCGGTAGACGGGCAGGTAGAGCTTGTCGCCCCCGGCGTACTCCACCACCAAGAGGTCGACCTTGGTGCCGCCGACGTCGCGGTGGATGAGGCCGTGATAGCGGCCGATACCGTGCTCCGCGTGCACCACGAAGTCGCCGGTGGCCAGCGATCGCAGGTCTTCCAGGAAGGGCCGGGTGTTGCCGTCGGACTTGCGCTCCCGGGCGCGCTTGGCGCGGGTGCCGAAGATCTCCTCTTCGGTGATGATGGCCAAGCCCTCGGCCGGCAGGAGCACGCCCCGGGCCAGGCTGCCGGTGACGATGGTGCACTCCACTTCGCGCGAGCTGGCGTCGTCCAGGTGATGCGACACCTCGCCCTCGAAGCGGGTCTCGCAGCGCACCTTCTGGTGCCCCAGGAGCCCGGCGATGCGTTCGCCCTGCACCTCGGTGCGCGCGGTGACGAACACCCGGAGGCCACTGTCGCGAAAGTGGCGAATGCGTCGCACCAGCGGCGCCAGGCTCCCGGTCTTGCCCGCCGAGCGTGCGCGCTTGGTGGCGCGGGTTAGGTCTTCGTGATCGCGAGCCCCGAGCTCCATGGGCGCGGCGGCGGCGAAGAGATCGCCGAGGCCGCCCTCTTCGCCACCGACGATGACGGTGTGCGCCAGGCCTACCCGCGGGGCTGCCTGGAGCGCCTCTCGCAGAAAGCTTTCGCCGACGTACAGATCTTCCCAGGGGAAATGCGGCGCCTTCCCCTTGGCCGTCTGGTCGCGCAGCGCGTGGTCGAGCTCCTCGTGCACTGCGCGGATCACCGCGTCGGGCTCTTCCACCGCGAACACCGCGTCCTTCGGTAGGTAGTCGAAGAGGGTGTCGAGCTTGGTGTAATACGCAGGCAAAAAGCCGTCGGCGCCGAAGAAGGCCCGGGCCGAGGCCACGTCGTCGGCGAGCCCTCGCGCCTTGGTGGTGGGATAGTCGAGGGCGTCGCAAAGGTGGGCGACGCGGCTCTTGGCCGCCGCGACCAGCTCCTTGGCGAGAATAGCTTCGCGCACCGGCGGGCAAGCGAGGCTCGGCCTCGTGCTTCCCTGGGTCTTCTGCTCGTAGGGGTCGAAGTCCTTGAGAGACACCACCATGTCGCCGTAGAGCTCGATGCGCGTGGGCAGCTCTTGCCCGCCCGGCCACACGTCGATGACCGAGCCGCGCACCGCGAAGCTCCCCGGGTCTTCCACCACCGGCACCCGCAGGTAGCCCGCCTCCGAGAGATCGGCCAGGAAGCGATCCCGCGCCAGCTCTTCTTCCGCCACCACGTGCGCGGTATGTTCGCGGACCACCGCCCGCGGCACCATGCGCCGCACGAGCGCGCTCACCGGCACCACCAGGACCCCCAGCCGCTCGCCGTAGGAGGCGAGGGCGTCCAGCGTCGAGAGGATCGAGAGGCGCGCCATGGCGCCGCGCCGGTCGGGGCTCACGTCGGCGTAGGGGGTGCTCTCGTACCCGGGCATCACTGCGACGTCGCCCACCACGCCGAGGAACGACACGTCGTCGCCGAAGCGGCGCGCCGATTCTGCGTCGGCGGTGATCACCACGACAGGCCGGGACTTCGCGATGCGGGCCACCACGAAGGCGCCGGCGGATCCGAAGGCGCCGGATACCAGTGTGGGCTTGCCTTCCAGGGCGCGCGCCGCCACCGCAGCGACCGTTGCGATGGGCGCGTCACCGTCGGGCAGGATCGACGGCATCGGGTCGAGTGCGCCTTCGTTCTCCATCGGTCCGAAGCCTCGTAGCATGGCTGACGCGCCAGCGGCATCTCCTCGTGCGGCCTCGCCGATGCGAGCTCAGAAGCCGGGCGGCAGCGTCATGTCGTCGAACATGTAGGGCCAGTCGGTGCAGTCCTCGGAGCGCTCGTTCTTCTCCGGGCACGAGCGCACGCGGCTCATCAGATAGCTCATGTAGAGGTCGGTATATCCGGGCTTCGGGTTGCTCTCGTCGGAGCCCCAGGAATTCTTGACCCGCAGGAAGAGAATCTCCGCATCGTCGGCGAGGGCCGCGGCCTTCTGCGCATCCGTCGCATCCGTGTCGGCCTTCAGCACCGTTCCGTCGGCGAGCCGGACCTCGTAGTCAGTGAGGAGCGTCTCGTGCTCACACTCGTCGACGGTGCCGGTGAGCCCGTTGACGTAGCGCCCGCGATCGTCGGCGCCGTCGTCCACTGCGCACCACGAGAACGGCACCGGAACGCCTTGGTGCAGCGCTTGCTGCGCGCGCTTGAGGTATGCGCGGACGACCTTCTTCGGATCGCTCGGCCGCTTCGGAGCGTCGACGCCGGACCAGGCGAACGCACCCACCCGCTGGTCGACGTCGCTTTCGTCCTTGGCACGACCGATGAGCTGGTCGAGCGTACTGGTGGCGGGGGTGGCGCCCGCTCGCACCGCTGTCACCGAGAGCTTCCGAGGATCGATCACCGCGCCGTCGGCGCGCGTCGTCGCCCCCGTGGCGAAGGTCGTCTTGCCGTCGAGGCCGAAGGTCGCGGTGAGCTCGGCGGCCAGGCTCGGACGCACCATCCAGGCGCGATCGAGCTCGCGACGCACCAGCGCGCCGTCTTTGCGTGCTGCCTTGGTACGAAGTGCGCCTTTGCGCAGGCTCAGGTTGATGGTCTTCATGGCGTTCACCGCCAGCTTCGCATCGGCGTCCTCGGCGTGCTCTCCGGTGAAGGCCTCGAGCTCGACCAGGCCGTAGCGCATCACCAGATCGGAGGCTGCGCCCCAGGACCCGCCGGTCCAGTCGACCCCGCGGAAGCTCGCGTCGGCGTCGCGGATCTGCTCGTAGAAGTTCCAGTAGGCGAGGTAAGCCGTGGAGAAGTCCTTGGTGGCCCCGGTGCGGGGGTCGCTCGACAACGACTCAGCCCACGCCGAGGTGGCGTAGAGCCAGCAGTTTCCGGTCTCCCCCTGGTTCTTGATGCCGCTCGCCGGGATGTGCGTCAGGTCGTCGTCCGTGGACTCCCCCTCCGACGATGCGCTGTCGGAGCACGCGACCGCGAACGACAGAAGGACGAGCGAGTACATCCAGCGGCGGCTCATGGTACCCACCCTTGCATACATCGAGCCGCACGTCGTTCCCAACAAGTTCGTGTGCTTACGATGGCTCGGGTGGTCCTCCACCGATCCACGGCTACTGCCGGCCGACCACCAACGAGTTTCGCCCCATCTGTTTGGCCTGGTAGAGCCGCTTGTCGACTTCCTCGATGAACTGGACCGGCGCGTCACGGGCCGCAGGAACGATCGTGCCCACGCCGATGCTCACGGTGACGGTCGGCGCCACCAGCGACGTCTCGTGGGGAATGTTCTCCTGGGTGAGCGCGTCCCGGCATCGTGTGGCGACGTACTTGGCGCCCAGGTGGTCGGTCTCCGGCAGCACCAGCGCGAACTCCTCGCCGCCGTAGCGGGCCATGAAATCGCGCGGCCGGGTTGCGCCCGAGCACAGGCTCTGCGCCACGCGCTTCAGGCACTCGTCTCCCTGGATGTGCCCGTAGTGGTCGTTGTACTGCTTGAAGAAATCGATATCGAACATGATGAGCGACAGCGGGCGCTTGTTCTTGCGCGCGGCCTCCCACTCGGCCTCGACCAGCGCATCGAACCGCCTGCGATTGGCCAGACCGGTGAGGCTGTCTTTGAACGACAGGTCTTGCAGCTCCCGCTGCAAGCTCATGAGCTTCTCTTCGGTCTTCTTGCGCTCGCTGATGTCGAACATGAAGCCCACCAGCGCCTCCACCTGGCCGCTCGCGTCGCGCACCACGTGCACCACGTCGCGGAGCCACACGTAGGAGCCGTCCTTGGTGAGCGCTCGATAGTCGGCTTCGTGGTCGACCCCCGCCTTCGACTGCGCCACGCAGAAGTCCACCACCCACTGGCGATCTTCCGGGTGCATGCGGTCGGCCCAATCTTGCACCGTCATCCAGCTCTCGGGCGCCCACCCCAGAAGTCGCTCGATCTGCGGGCCGATGTAGGCAAAGCGCATCGTGCTCCAGTCGATCTTCCAGGGAATCGCCTTGGTGGACTCGAGCAGTGTCTTGTAGACGGCAGTATCGACTTCGCTCTTTAGCGGTAGCTCGGACATGGTTTCATCGCGGGGAGAGCACGCCGCCGGCGCGCTGGTAGAGCTCGAGAAGTTGCGGTGGCTCATCGTACACGATTCGCTGGCCCGCACGCAGATCGCGCCGCATGAGGCGGACCATTTGCTGGAGCACGTTCACGGGAAAGGTGGCCGGTGGCTGCCCCGTGACCTCGGCCAGGCGCCCCGCCAGTACCGTCGGATCGCTGGCGAGTGGGCATACCCGATAACCGTATTGCCCACCGATGGCCTCCGGCACCAGATCCATGAACCTCGTGGATTTCTGGCGGAAGAAGTCCAGCGTCAGCCGATATGCGTTGGCCCCCAGGATCGGCAGGTCGTCGGGCACCGGGCCGGCCTCGTCGAGGACCTGGAGCGAGGTTGCCAGTGGCAGCAACTGGTCGACCTGATAGGTGCTTTGGACGTAGGTATTTCCGATTCGCATCAGGTTGGCGATGAGCTCGCCGAGCGACGCGTGACCGATGATGGCCGCGCGCTTGGGCAGGCCACCCCAAACTCCGTCGGCGCCCTGGAGCAAAGCCTCGATGAGCGACGCGTTCTCGAAGCCTCCGCCGGCGTGCATGTGCACGAGCAGCTTGAGCGGTGCCGGCAGCATGCTTCGCGCGGCGGCTACGTACGCGCCCACCTGGAATGGCATGTACGTGCCGCGGTCGTCCTCGATGCTCACGCCCTCGATGGGCTGCTCCGCCAGCAGTGCCATGACCTCGCAGGCGGTCTCCGGATCTTCGGAGAATGCGTCGCAACCGTCGACGATGTTGATGAGGATCCGCGGCGGACCGCCGCCGTCGCCGCGCACGTTCTGGTGAAGCCACTGGATGGTGGGGGGCAAGCTGCGAAGGAGCGTGGGCAAGTCGTAGAGCCCCGCCATCCCTTCGCGGCTCAGGTAGATCTCGTGCAGCGTGTTGGGGACGCAGTAGGCCTGCATCTTCAGCTGCGAGGTCGAAGGTGTGAACGTGCCGTCGGGGCTCGCAATGCCGATGTCGGTGAACGCGAATCCGCCGGTGGTATCGATACCGTTGTCCCGGAGGTACATCATGAAGTCGTCGTCGACCTCGAGCTCGTCGGGCATCGCGTAGTCGAGGGTGCCCAGCAAGATATTGCGAAATCCGAATGCGCGCAGCTTCGGCAAGATGGCGAGCTTGTCGGCCAGCGTCTGGCCCACCCGCGATCCGAAGGGATTCTCGCGCAGCGAAAGGTCGATGAAGTACGGCTCCATGGCCTGCAGTCGTCGGGCCTTCTCCTCGGCGTCGCGCAAAAATCCGCGCGCTGCTTCGCTCGTACGCGCGCGCGCGTCTCCCTCGGCCCCACCTGTCTTCGCCATAGAGGACGAGCATATCGCGAAGTCGACGGAGACCCAGCAAATGCGCACTCCCTGTCTATCTACTTGGCGGGAGCGGTTGTCGCACCTCGACGCCGAGGCGTTCCGCCCCGGTACTAGACGTGGGCTCTCGGCGCGTCGAGCGCCGCACGCAGCCGCGTCAGGAGCGCGCTGGGCGTGAATGGCTTCCAGAGGAGCTCGGTGTCGCTGCCGACGAGGTGCAACGCCTCGCGCGGGTATCCGGAGATGAAGAGCGCGCGCAACTGCGGCCGATGGGCGCGCAGATGGCCGAGCATTTCGGGGCCGCTCATCTCCGGCATCACCACGTCCGACACGACCAGATCGATGTGCTCGGTGCGCGCCGCGACCTCGAGGGCGGCACGGCCGGTGGAGGCCACCAGAACGCGGTAGCCGGCCGCACGCAGGTACCGAGCAATCACCTCGCGGACCTGGGGCTCGTCCTCCACGAACAAGACCGTCTCGCGACCGGTGTCGCGCGCGGTCGAAGGCTCGCGCACGCGCTCTTCCGTCGCGTTCGGCACGATCGGGAAGAGCATTTCGATGCGGGTGCCCCGGCCCTCCTCGCTCTCGATGCGGATGAATCCGTCGGTCTGGGCCACGATCCCATGGACGGTGGCGAGCCCCAAGCCGGTTCCTTTGCCCACCGGCTTGGTGGTGAAGAACGGCTCGAAGGCGCGCTCCTGCACCGCCCGTGGCATGCCCACGCCATCGTCGACCACCGCGAGGCGTACGTAGGCCCCGGGCGCGGCGCCGGGGAAGGGCGCGGCCCCTGCTTCGTCGAGCACCACGGCGGCGGTCTCCAGCGTGAGGTGCCCACCGGCCGACATCGCGTCGCGGGCGTTGACCGCGAGGTTCAGCACGACCTGCTCCATCTGCGCTCGGTCCGCAGAGATGGGCGGGAGCGCGGGCTGTGCGCGCACTGCGAGCTGGAGGTCTTCCCCGAGAAGGCGCCGCAGCATCTTCTCGCTCCCTTCCACGAGCTCGTTGAGGTCGACGCGCTGGCGACGGGTCGACTGACGCCGCGCGAACGTGAGCAGCTGGCGCGTGAGATCCGCTGCCCGCTCACCGGCCCGCCGTATCTCCTCCAGATCGTCGCGCTCCGTCGGCTCCACCAGACGTTCGCGCAAGAGCTCGCAGCAGCTGAGGATCACCGTGAGGAGATTGTTGAAGTCGTGGGCGATGCCGCCGGCGAGCTGCCCGACCGCTTCCATCTTCTGGCTGTGCAACAGCTGGGCGGCGAGGTCGTCGCGCGCGCGCTCCGCGGCCCGCTGCAGCGATACGTCACGGGTCACCGTGAGCATGAGCGAGCGCCCTCCCACCACCACGGGTCGCGCAGAGAGCACGACGTCGATGACCGAGCCGTCCTTGCGCCGCAGGTGCGTGGGAAAGTCGCGCACGGACCCATCTCGTTGCAGGTGCGCGACGAACGCCGCGCGATCGTCGTCGCTCCAGAGCCCAAGGCTGTTCGAAGACTGCCCCAGCATCTCGTGCGCCTCGTAGCCGGTGACGGTACGCGCCCCGTCGTTCACCACCTCGAAGTATCCGGTGCTCTGGTCGGTGAGCGTGACCGCGTCCGGCAGTGTGTGGAACGCCGCCCGGAACAGCACCTCGCTGCTCCGCAGCTCTGCCTCGAGCCGTCGCTGCTCCGTGACGTCGCGAAACACCACCAGTGTCATGGCCTCGCCATCGTGACCGTGGACGATCGTGGACGTGAGCTCGGTGGGGAACGAGCTGCCGTCGGGGCGACGAAACAGCACCTCGCCGCGGGCGTGGGCGTGGGTGTCTCGCTCGGAGAGGAGCGTGGCCAGGGCCGGCGTGGGCACCACCAGCCCCTGACGCCCTAGCGCGCGGAGCTCGTTCTCGGAGCGTCCGAGCAGCGTGCACGCCGCGGGGTTTGCCCGCAGGATGCGACCCTCCGGCAGCGTGAGCAACACCGGCTCGGTGCTACACCGCAGCAGCGCGTCGAAGAGCTTTCCGCCGTACTCCCCCGACTCCATGACCTGCCAGTCTAGATAGGGACGGGAGCGATGCCCACTACCAGAATGCAGGGTTCGCCGGCGCAAACCTTGCGCCTCGAACCCTGGATCAGGGCGAGCTCTCTTCGCCGGGCGGACCCTTGATGCGCACCCGCACCGACGTGATGCGACGTCGGCTGATGGCCGTCACGTCGGCGGTGGCGTTGGGGGCGATGTCGACGCGATCGCCGCGTCGCGGGAGGCGGCCCAGCTCCGACAGGACCACCGCACCGATGGCCTCGGCGCCCCGGTCGTTCTCCACGTGCACGCCCAGGCCCCGCAGCTCGTCCATGGTGGCACGGGCGTCCACGTCCCAGGTTTTGGGCTGGTTCTGCACCGAGACCACCCTCGCCGGCTCCTCGTCGAACTCGTCGCGAATCTCGCCGACGATCTCCTCGAGCAGGTCTTCCATGGTGAGGATGCCGCTGGAGCCGCCGTACTCGTCCACCACCACCGCGAACGGAACCTGGGCCTTCTGCATGGACCGCAGCACGTCGAGCAGGCTCTGCGTCTCGGGGACGAACAGCACCTCGCGGTTCAGAGTCTCGAGGTTGGGCAGGTCCTCGGCGCCGTCCTTGAGGAAGAAGTCCTTGGCGTAGAGGTACCCGGCCACCTCGTCGAGGCTACGACCGCGCGTGAGGACGATGCGTGAATACTGCACCGAACGGATCTTGTCGCGGGCCTCGCGGCCGGGAGTCTCCAGCGGTAGCGACGTCACGTCGACCCGGGGCACCATAGCGTTGCGCGCGGTGCGCTGGGCGAAGCGAACCACCCGCTCCACCAGCTCGCTCTTGGCCTTGCCGTCCTGGGTTTTGGCGGTGTTCGCCACCAGGATGCCCAGGATCTCTTCCTCGGAGAGGGCGCCCTCGCTGGCCGCGTCGGGCTTCATGCCCATGGATCGCAGGATGATGCCGGTGGCCTTCTCGAGGATGAAGAGTAGCGGCTTGAAGGCGATGTAGATGACCTTGAGGGGCATCGCCACGCGAATGGCGGTGGCCTCCGAGCGCTGGATGGCGATGAGCTTGGGCACCAGCTCGCCGAAGAGCACGTGGCTGAAGGTGAGGATGCTGAAGGCGATGGCCACGGCGGTGCCGTGCAAGACCTTGCCCGGCTCGTGACCCAGGATCGACCGCGTGGCGTCGTCCACCAGCTTCTCGATGGCGGGCTCGCCGAGCCAGCCGAGACCGAGGCTCGCCAGCGTGATGCCGAACTGGGTCGCCGAGAGATACCGATCGAGGCGCGACACCACCTCGTGGGCGAGCTTGGCCTTCTTGTCGCCCCGCTTCATGCGCGTCGAGAGCGACGTCGCGCTCACCTTGACGAGCGCAAACTCCGCGGCGACGAAGAAGCCGTTCAGGACGATGAAGAAAAAGGCGACGAGGAGTCCGAGCACGGCTTTCGGGTACGTGGATATCACACCCGCGAGCAAAACGCGTCGTTCGCCGTCGCGACGCGTCATCACCCTTCATTGACGCCGCGATTTCACCGCTACGCGCGTCGTTCAGTCGTCGACGTCGGGCAAGGGGAGCGACAAGGCCGGCACGCCGCTCTCGCCCGCTTGCAGGTAGCCGTAGCGCGCCAGGTTGCCCATGACGCGTGCAACATACACGCGCGTCTCGCCGTAGGGGATGAGCTCCACGAAGACGTCGAGGTCGATCCCGTGAAGGCGCTTGGCCCAGCGCCCCACCGCCTCGGAGCCGGCGTTGTAGGCCGCCGCCGCCAGCGCGTCGCTCTTGAGCGTGCGCTGCAGGTCGTGGAGAAAGCGCACGCCGAGCTGGATGTTCAGCCGCGGGTTCTTCAGCTTGCCCACCACGTCGCCGTCGAGCGGCACGTCCTTCGATACCTTGCGCGCGGTGTCGGGCATGAGCTGCAGGAGCCCCACCGCGCCCACCGGTGAGAGCACCGCCGGCCGGTAGCTGCTCTCGGCGCGCATGATGGCGTAGGTGAGGGCGGGCGCCACGCCGTGCTCCTGTCCGGCGGCGGTGACGATGGGGGAGAAGGGCTCGGGGTAGGCGCAATGCCAGGCCCATCCGTTGCGTGGACCAGGTGCCGAGGCGAGCATGTCCTTGGGTAGCTGCGGCACCAGCTCGTGCCTTCGCTCGCCACGATCGAGCGTGCCGTAGGCCTGACACGTGAGCTCGGTGGAGCGGGCGCGTGCGGTGGCGCCTTCGACCAGGAGCGACTCGCGCGACACGAGCGCGCGCTCGGCGTCGTCGTCCAGGCCCAGATCGTGGAGCAGGTCCACTGGGCTGGGGAGGCGCACCAGGAGTGGCGCATCCGCTACTGCCCGCGGATCGCCGGTCTCGATGGTGGGCGGGAGCGGCGCCTTGAGGGCCGTGAGGTGTGCGCGCGCCACCAGCGCCGGCCAGGTGAGCGGATAGTTGCGGGCGATGTCGGTCCAGCGGCCGATGGCGAAGAGGCGCTCCCCGTCCTCCAGCGCGGCCAGCGCCGCCATCATGGCCGCGCGCGCGCTCTCCAGCGGGTCGCGGCTCCCAGCGAGATCCTCGAAGAGCCTGCGGGCGGTGCGTGGGTCCTTGTCGAGCAGGTGCGCCAGCGCGCGATCGCGGGTCCGCTCTTCCGGGTTCTTGGGGCGCGGGTAGCGGCGGTCGGCCTCGTCGAAGGCGCGGGCGGCCTCCTTCCACTTGCCGTGCAAGAGGTGCAAGCGAGCTGCCAGAAAGCTCGCTTGCTCGGCGAAGGGCGACTTGGGAAACCGCGACTCGACGCGGGCGAAGGCAGCGATGGCTTTGTCGTCCTGATCGGCGCGGGAGAGAGCGCGGGCCGAGAGAAACGCGTACTCCGCCTGATTGGGGCCCGGGTCCGCCGCGCAGGCGCCGTACGCCTGAAACGCTTCGGTGTAAGCGGTCTTGGCCTTGTAGAGGACGTCGCCGCGGGGGCAGCTGGCGCGCTTCTTGTGATCCTGCGGCACGCGGTCGGCCGCGCTCCGTGCCTCGTCGAGCTTGCCCGCCTCGGCGAAGGCGAGCGCGCGCGTGAGCCACGCCTCGCCGTCGAGGTCGGGTTTGGGGCCGAGTCGCGCTGCCGCTGCGGCGCCTCCGGGCGTCTCCGGCGCGTGGACGTAGAGCCAGCGGGCGTCGTCCTGGGATCCGGAGGCCGGTGTATACTGCAAGCGAAGCGAGCGCGCGTGCGTCTCTTCGGCCTTCGAGCGCTTTGCATCGCGCAGGAGCTGGCTGGTGACCCGGACCACCTCGTCGGGCTTTCCCGCGCGTTCGAAGGCCAGCGCTGCCTTCAGGAGCGACCGCGCGTCGCGCTGGCGCGAGAGGATCTCGCCCGCCGCCGCGTAGGGGCCGATGCGCGACTGCACGTCGGCACGCAAGAGCGCGATGGCGTCGGACAGGAGCGGCAAGGTTGCCTCCAGCCCCTCCAGCAGTCCCAGCGCCTCGGCGTCCTTGTTCTGCTCCACCGCGATGCGGGCGCCCAGGTACCGAAGCTCGGGCCGCGCTTTCGTTTCCGCGGGGAGACCTTCGAAGAGCCTGGCCGCGCCGGGCCAATCGCTCGACGAAACCGCCGTTCGCAGCGCTTCGCGCGGATTCTCACCGTGGCCCGCGTCTGCTCCGGTCACGCCGGTCGCTGCGGAGAGGGGAAGGCCGGCCTCCGCGCCGCCGGCATCGCTCTCCTGGTTCTTCGCCGCGTCGTGCTTGCAGCCCGCGGAGGTCCACAAGAGCATCGCGCAGGCGGCCGCGAGCGAACGCGTGATTCCGTGGCCCGCGATCACTCAGAGGTCCAGCGGGGGCGCCTCGTAGGGCCCGCGTACGAAAGGTTCGGTGAGGGCGCGGTAGTCGCCTTCGGCGTCGAGGCCGGCCATCACGCTGGAGAGGCCCCACTGCAGCCGGTTCACGAAGGTGTGGTCGGTGGGCATGTGGATGGGCTTCGGCAAGTTGGGCAGGCTCTCGCCCTCCTTGAAGACCACCTTCTTGCCGTTGCGCACCAGGAACGCCACCGCCTCGCGGGCCGCCTTGTGGGTGTGGCGATAGGGCACCTGAAGGAACGGCTGCATGAGCATGCGCGTGTACTCTACATAGATCGCGAAGGCCTGCTCGTCGCTGGGGTCGTAGCCCAGTACCTCGGTGCACACCCGGAAGAACTCCGGCTCGTCGTGGTCGATGGTGCTGGTCACCAGGCTCTTCATGCCGGCCACCAGGTGCGCCGGCAGCACCTTCACGCAGCCGAAGTCGAGGAAGGCCACCTGGCCTTCGCGGAGGAAGCGATAGTTGCCCGGGTGCGGATCGGCGTAGAGCACGCCGTGACGGTAGAGCGATCGGAACATGAAGCGCCAGATGGTCTCGGCCGCCGCGTTCCGCGCCTCCTGGGAGGCGTTCGCGCAGAAGGTCGCGTAGTCGTCACCTTCCTGAAAATCCATGGTGATGACCCGCCGCGTGGTGAGCGAGTGGTGCACCCGGGGAATGACGATCTGCGGGTCGCCCGCGTGTATGACGCGGAACGCTTCGAGGCGCGTGGCTTCTCGCGCGTAGTCGAGCTCCGCCAGGAAGACCGCGCGCACTTCGTCGAGCGTCTCCTTGGTGTGGTAGCGGCGACCGATGGGCGCGATCATCTGCTCGAGCATGCCCAGGCTCTTCAGGTCGTTCTGGATGGCCTTGTCGATGCCGGGATACTGCACCTTTACCGCGAGGCGTACTCCGCCCTTGGTGGTGGCGCGGTGCACCTGGCCGATGCTGGCAGCGGCGAAGGGGTCGGCCTCCCAGGTGCCGAAGATCTCCTCCGGCGCGGCACCGAGCTCCTCGCGGACCACCTGATCGGCGGCTTCGCGCGAGAGGGGCGGCGCCTTGGCCTGCAGCTTCTTCAGCACCTCCTGGAATTTTTCCTCGTAGCCGGGCGGTGCGAGGCCGTCGATGTACGAGGCCATCTGCCCGAACTTCAGCGGCAAGCCCTTCATCTCCCCCAAGGTCTTGAGCATCGCCTCGGCGGTGCTCTTGGCGTTCTGCATCGCCGCTTCGCGGATCTTGCGATCGTCGTCTTCCGAGGGCTTGAACCCCATGGCGCGCTTCATGGCGGCTCCCGCCAACGGAAGAGCCTTGGGCGCCAGCGCACCGAGGCGCGCGAGGCGACCCCAGCGCGACGTCGGCGGCGCGTCGGGGCGCGAGCCCGCGTCGCCCAGAGCCACGTCGCTCGGATCCCGCGGGCCAACTCCCCCAGGCGATTCTGGCAGCGGCGGCTTGGGTGGGCTCATGGCAGAAAGCATAGCACTACCAGACAGCCCGAGAATCGAGCGAATCCGCGTCGTGGGTAGGCCCGGTTGGGGTACACTGCGCCCCCCATGACACGCGCTCTCGCCTTCACGGCTCTCGTCATCGCTCCCCTCGCGCTGCCCCTCGGGTGCAACCTCATCGGGAAGAAAACCGAAGACGCAGGTGCTGCGCCCACCGTGGCCGTGGTCACCACGACCGCACCCACCGACCCGGCGACGCAGCCGGATC
>JABFRG010000798.1 GCA_013141295.1 Polyangiaceae bacterium | reverse complement strand
GAGCACGACGTGACCACCGCTGCGAGCGCCTCCTGCGCGCTCGCGCTCTTCCGGGCGGGCCGGCGCTTCGACGTCGTGCTGTGCGACTTGATGATGCCGCAGGTCACCGGAATGGACCTGCACGCGGCGCTGATGCAGCTGGATGCCGCACAGGCGAGCCGCGTCGTCTTCATGACCGGCGGTGCGTTCACGCCGAGCGCGCGGGCGTTCCTCGACGCCGTGCCGAACCCGCGGGTGGAGAAACCCTTCGACGTGCAGGGCCTGCGGGCCATGATCGGCCTCCTGGTCGCGGAATCGTAGGCGGGCCGACGCGCACCGGTTGCCGCGACGTCCGCGGCAGGCGATCATGAGGAATGGACTACCGCGACGAGGGGGCCGCCATCGAGATGCGCATCGCGCAGCTCGAGGAGGCGATCGCGCCCCTGCGGGCCGCCCGTGGTGCGGAGAGCGACGCGGCCGCGGACCGTGCCCGCCGCGCTGCTGCGCTCCGTGCCGCCGAGGCGCGCGAGACGGAGCTCTTGCGGGAGATCACCGAGCTCTCGGTGGCGCTGAAGGGCGATCAGGAGCTGCTTCGGAAGGCGCACGCCGAGGCCGCCGCTCGCACGACCCCCGACGGCTTCAATCGCTTTCACTTCTTCGCGCTCTGCGCCGGCCTTGCGCCGCTCTTCGGACTGGCGATGTTCGCCGCCGACACCGAGCGCGCCGCGGTCGTGCTGGTCCCAGCGGCGGTGGTGATCATCGGCGCCATTGGGGCCTCGGGCTGGCGCGGCGAGGGTCTGTAGATGAGCCTCGACGCCAAGTATGCGAAGCTCGCTGCGCTCGAGGCCGAGCGCGAGCGTCTGGTGGCGCCCCCGCCCAAGCCTGGTCAGCGGCGCCGCGACATCAAGGAGGACAAAGCCCTCACCGCTGCTTTGCGCGCCGCAGAAGCGCGCGTTCGAGCCCGCGAAGAGCAGCTGGAGGCCTTGCGCCGGGGCGAAGCGCCGGCTCGTCCCTTCGCCGTCGTCTGGGTGCCACGCCTGGCACGTCTGGCGGCGGTCACCCTCCTGCTCGCAGCGTTGGTAGAGGGGAGCGCTCTCCTCCGGGCGCGCAGCAATATGCTCTGGGTGGAGACCAGCTGCGCCGAGGCCTCGATGTCCGGTGACGACGACGCCTGGGTCGCGCCGCGGGGCCGCCCGACCTGGGTCGTGCGCGGCGCACCTGGCGCGTGCTGGGTCCCGGAGTCCGCGACGGTGCCGCCGATGGTGCGCTTCGCGAAGCCCATCGAGGCGCGCGTTTCGCGGGTGGCGCAGGTGGCCGGGAGCACGCGCGAGCTCTTCGTCTTCCTGCTGGTGCTCGGTGGCGCCTTCGGTGGCGCCGCGTACGTACTCTCCAAGAGCCCCCTCCCCGCCCTGGTCGATCCGACGAAGCCCAAGAAGAAGATGAAGAGTCGCCCCGCGTGATCGTCTGCTTGGATGTAGACTACAGAGATACCGAGACCGTGACCGCCTGTGTCGGCATGTCTGCTTGGTCCGACCCGGCAGCGGCCTTCGAGCGCACGCGCACGGTACTGGAAGCGCCGCAGCCGTACGAGCCCGGTCACTTCTACCTGCGTGAGATGCCGCATCTGCTGGCGATGCTCGACGAGGTGGTCGGCGTCCAGGGGCCCATCACGCGCGTGGTCGTCGACGGCTACGTGTGGCTGGCCACCGGGCGCCCCGGCCTCGGCGCGCACCTTCACGCGGCGATGGCGGCGGGGGCAGGGGCGGTTCCCGTCGTCGGCGTGGCGAAGACGGCGTTCCGTGACAACGATCGCGCCATCGCCGTCACCCGCGGCCAGAGCACGCGCCCGCTCTACGTGACCGCCATCGGGTGCGACGAGTCCGAAGCCGCCCGGAACGTCGCGTCGATGCACGGCGCGCATCGCTTGCCCACGCTCCTCGCGCGCGTGGACCGATTGGCGCGGGGCGATGTCTGAAGGCCGGGCAAGCACGGCGCGGTGGAAGATCGCGGCGGCGTCGCTGGTGGTGCTCCTTCACGCGCCCGCGGCCATCGCGGTGCTTCACCTGCTGCCCCAGGGCTTTCCGGTGGGTCACCCGAAGTTCGTGGCCAATACCGCGCTGCCCTGGATGGGCCTCTTGCTCGGGGCGACCGGCGTGGCGCTTGCGCTGCGCGGCCGCGCGCGCTGGGCATCGGGGTTGGTGCTCACGCTGGCCTTGGCCTGGGCGTCCGCAGGTGTGGCGGCGCTCGTCTGGTTTCCGATCTCGCTGCCGCGGGCTCCCTTCGCGCTCCTGGGTGTGGGTGCCGCGCTCGGTCTCTTCGCCTGGCGGCTCGGGCACCTTCGCCACTGGCAGAGCGTGCTCTTCGCGGCGCTCGGCATCGCCGGCGGTGTGGCAGCTTCGTATGCGCAGCGGGCCGAGGCACCGAGCACGAGGCCGAGCTCCGTGCAGGTGGAGCCGAGGGGGCCGACGGGGCCGATGGGGCCGACCGGAGGGCTTTCGCGCGAAGTGGGCGTGCCGGAGCTCTCGCCGGAGCTCGGTGCGCTCGACCTTCCCTGTGGCAACGCGCGCATTCGCGTGGAACCGCTGCTTTCGTTCGAGAGCCGGTCGCCGGATCGCACCTGGACGCTCCTCGCGCCACCGGACCAGTTCGGGGACCACCGGCACCTCGACGGCGACTGGCACGATATGGACGACGTACGTGCATGGTACATCGATGTCGGAACCACCTCGCTGCACGTCTGGAATGCGGGTGACGCCATCGAGCTCGACGCGCGCACCCGGCTACCGACCGACGTGTACGCGCACCTCGACGCGTGGACGGTGATCCGCTGGGTATCGGCGGACCCCGGGGCACAGATCGCGTTCTCGGCCACCGGCGACACGCTCTTCGACATCCTGCCGGCCGACTATCCGGTGGGGCGGCCGTCACGCATGGCGAACCTGCACGCCGACGGGACCTTTCGCGTGGTGCAAGCCAGTGACGGCGAGAAGGGGCCCTTCCACGTGCTCGGGCAGGGTCCCCTCGCGCGCGACGCCCCGCTCACGCTCCGAATTCGCACCGGCCACGGCGGCACGTGCACGCTCGACTTCCGCGACTGGGCGGCCCAGGTGAGCACCGCGCTCTCCCCCACCGCCGGCTGGGGCATGCCCCAGAACGCCATCCAGTTCTTCCAGATGAGCGGCATGACGCAGGTATTTCTGACGCTGGCCGACACCGGGCCCGGGCGGGGCTGGGACTCGGTGGGCCACGCCCGCGGCACCTACCGCAACCGCATCCGCTTCACGAACCACTAGGCTTGAGGCCGGGCACTTCCGTCGCTCCGGAGGCGCGAGCCTCTCGCAGCTTGTCCTTCTTGCTCTTGCGCTTGCCCTTCACGCCCCCGTTGGGGTCGCGCGTGGGCACCGCTTCTTCGGTGCGCTCGAAGCCGGCGATGGATTCGCGCGGCAGCGAGAGGCCGTGGCGACGCTCGATGAGGCGAAAGTGCGCCTCGTTGTCCTTGGTGACGAAGGTGACGGCGACGCCGCTCTCGCCCGCGCGCCCGGTGCGACCGATGCGGTGCAGGTAGTCCACGGGCGATCGCGGCAGATCGTAGTTCACCACCGCGGGCAGCCCGCGAATGTCGAGGCCGCGCGCGGCGACGTCGGTGGCCACCAGCACCTGCACCACGTGGCTCTGCAAGTCGGCCAGCGCCTGGGTGCGCGTGCCCTGGCTCAGCTCACCGTGGAGCGCGGCCGAGGCGATGCCCACCCGCGCCAGCTTGTCGGTCACGTGGTTGGCGGCGTGACGGCTGGCAACGAACACCAGCACCGTCGACCAGCCGTGCGCTTGGAGGAGATGCCGAAGGAGCAACGTTCGCTTGCCCACGTCGACGTCGATGGCCCGCTGGGTGATGAGCGGAACCTCGCGCGCCTCGCCCTCCACGCGCACCCGCGTGGGCTCCCGGAGCATGGCATCGGCCAAGGTCTTCACCGCTGGCGGAAAGGTCGCCGAGAAGAGCAGCGTCTGCCGTGATCGCGGAAGGAGCGCGAGCACCCGCCCCAGCTCGTCGCCGAAGCCGAGCGAGAGCAGGCGATCGGCCTCGTCCAGGACCACCGTCTCCACCGTATCGAGCGCCAGCGCGTTCTTCTCCACCAGGTCGAGCAAGCGGCCAGGCGTGGCGACCACCACGTCGGCGCCGCCGCGGAGGGCCATCATCTGGGGGTTCTCGGAGACGCCGCCCACCACCACGCAGGTCTTCAGGCGCTCCGGCAAATCGGACCCGTAGCGCGCGAAGGCTTCTTCGATCTGCGCGGCCAGCTCACGGGTGGGCACAAGC
>JABFRG010000318.1 GCA_013141295.1 Polyangiaceae bacterium | reverse complement strand
GTCGCCGCCAAGCTCGGCGCCGGCTACGCCCCGGACATCTCGGGCGTGCTCTCGGACGGCGGCAAGCTCACCTACAAGCGCCCGGTGTACGCCGGCAACGCATACGCGACCTGCCAGCTCCTGACGCCCACCCAGGTGGTGAGCGTTCGCCAGAGCGAGTTCGCCGCGGCGGAGCCCTCGGGCGGCGCCTCGGCCACCGAATCGGTGCAGCTTGCACCGGCCGATCCGGCAGCGGCGCGCGTCGAGTTCATCAGCCTCGACGCCCAGAAGAGCGCCCGGCCCGACCTCGGCGAAGCGCGCGTCATCGTCTCCGGCGGTCGCGCCCTCAAGGAGAAGTTCGCGGAGGTCCTCGACCCCCTCGCCAACCTCCTCAATGCAGCGGTGGGCGCCAGCCGCGCCGCCTGCGACGCGGGCTACGCTCCGCCCGAGCTGCAGGTCGGTCAGACCGGCCGCGTGGTAGCGCCCAAGCTCTACTTCGCCATCGGCATCTCCGGCGCCATCCAGCACCTCGCCGGCATGAAGGGCTCGAAGACCATCGTCGCCATCAACAAGGATCCCGACGCGCCCATCTTCCAGGTGGCCGACTACGGTCTGGTGGCCGATCTCTTCACCACCGTGCCGGAGCTCATCACCGAGCTGAAAAAGGCGACCTGAGCCGGCTTTTTTCGTGACCGAGGCGGCCGCTCGCAGGAGCGCGCCGCCTTTTTCGTTTTCCACCGGTTTTCCACAGGGCCGGAAGCGGGCGGGATCCGCGGTGGGCCTCGATTTTGTCGCCCACTCACGATACCTACGGAGTACCTACGGAGACGCCCGGAGCGCGCTGCGGGATGCAACGCGCGCCGGCCGACTGGAGCCAGCCGCATGAGTTACGTCGTCCTCGCCCGGAAGTATCGGCCGCAGTCCTTCGAGGACCTGGCGGGCCAATCGCACGTCGCGCGGACCCTGGCCAACGCCATCGCGCAGAATCGCGTGGCGCACGCCTTCCTCTTCACCGGCGTTCGCGGCGTGGGCAAGACCACCAGCGCGCGGCTCCTCGCCAAGTGCCTCAACTGCCTGGGCAAAGACGGCAAGGCCGAGGGGCCGACCGCCACGCCCTGCCAGGTGTGTGCAGCCTGCACCGAAATCACCAACGGCTCGGACATCGACGTCCAGGAGATCGACGGCGCCAGCTACAACGGCGTCGACGAGGTGCGCCGGTTGCAGGAGGGCATCAACTTCCGCCCGGCCCGGGATCGCTTCAAGATCTACATCGTGGACGAGGTCCACATGCTCTCGAGCGCGGCCTGGAACGCGTTCCTCAAGACGCTGGAAGAGCCGCCGCCGCACGTGAAGTTCATCTTCGCCACCACCGAGGTGCACAAGGTGCCGGTGACGATCCTGAGCCGCTGCCAGCGCTACGACTTCAAGCTCATCTCCGCCAGCACCATCGGGGCGCGCCTGCGCGAGGTGCTGGGCAAGGAAGAGATCCAGGCCGACGACGGCGCCATCGCCATCCTGTCGCGCGAGGCCGGCGGGTCCATGCGCGATGCCATGAGCCTCCTCGACCAGGTGATCGCCTTCTCCGGCAAGACCCTGAGCACCGAGGACGTGACCCGGGTGCTGGGCGTGGCCGACCGCAAGATCCTCCACGATCTGGCCCGCGCGGTCATCGTAGGCGAGGCCGCCAAGGCGCTGGGCATCGTGGCCGACGTCTCGGAGCAGGGCTTCGACATCGCGCACCTGACGCGCGATTTTCTCGGGCACCTGCGCAACCTGGTGGTGGCGAAGACCGACACCTCGCCGGACGTGTCGCGGATCCTCGATCTGCCGGACACCGAGATCGCCGATCTCCGGGAGGCCGCCGGGCTCACCCACCTCGACGACTTCGTGCGGCTCTTTCAGGGCTTCTCCGCGGCCTACGACGCCATCGTGAAGAGCGTCTCCCCGCGCGCCACGCTGGAGATGACCTTGGTGCGTCTGGCCCGAAGGCCGCCGCTCCTTCCGCTCGACGAGCTCCTCTCGCGCGTGGGCGATCTCGAACGACGGCTGGAAGGCGCGCCTCCCAAGGGACGGCCACCGCAAGCAGGGTCGGGTAGCGGTGGAGGCGGTGGCGGTGGCGGTACCAGTCGCGACGCCTCCTCCGGTGGCCAGGCGCCGCGGGCCCGCGAAGGCTCTCGCTCGTCCAGCTTCCGCGACAGCCGCGATGGCCGCGTCTCCGCCGAAGAGCTGGGGCTCATGGCCGAGCCCGCGACCATGGTGCAAGACCGCACGGTGGGTGCCCTGGCGCTCGCGCCGCAGCAAGCGCAGCAGCCGGCGCCGCGCCCGCGCGAAGTGCGCGCCCCCATCGATCTCTCGGCGATCCCCGCCTCCCACGAGGATTACCGGGCGATCGTCGAACGGGTGCGCGAGGAGCGGCCGGACCTCGCATCGGTGTTCTCCCACGGGGCGCCCATGGAGGTGACCCGCGAGCGCCTGATCATCGGCTACGAGGCCGACTCCTTCCTGGGCATGCAGGCCTCGGAAGCCGAGGCCAACGAGATCCTCACCCGGGTGGCTCGCACCTACTTCGACGCGCAGACGAAGATCCTGGTCGACGTCTCGGCCAAGATGAAGGACGCCCCCCCCACGCTGGCGGCGGTGGACGAGGCGCGGCACAAGGAGCGGCTGCGTCAAGCGCGACTCCGGGTGGAGCAACACCCCACGGTGCTCGCCGTGAAGCGCCTGTTCGGCGTGGAAATCGCCTCCGTGAAGGTCCCCGAGGACGAGCGCTGAATCCAGCGCTCCCCGCGGCACTGAGGCATTTTGATCGCCCCTTTGCGGTGCTAAGAGTCGTGCCATGCAGTTTCGCGGCGGCATCAACGAGCTCATGCGCCAAGCGGCGCGAATTCAACGCAAGGTCGACCAGGCCAAGACCGATCTCAAGGATCGCGAAGTGGTGGGGACCGCCATCGGCGACAAGGTGAAGGCCACCGTGACCCTCGGTCGCACCGTGAGCCGCATCGAGGTCGACCCCGAGTTCCTCAAGGCCGAGGCCATGGAGCTGGTGCTCGACGGCGTGTGTGCCGCGGTGAACGCCGGCCTCGCCGAAGCCGACAAGACCATGGAAGCGGAGATCGAGAAGATCACCGGCGGCGTGAAGATCCCCGGGCTGACCTAGTCCACGCATGTCGCCCAAGCTCCGGCGCGTCCTCCAGCTCTTTGCTCGCCTCCCCGGCGTGGGGGAGAAGACGGCGCACCGGTACGTGCTGCACCTGCTCACCACCGACCCTTCGGTGGCCGAGGAGCTGGGCCGCGCGGTCTCCGAGCTGCACCACGTGTTCCAGCCGTGCAGCGTCTGCAACAACCTCGCGGAGGTCGGCGAGACGCCCATCCTTTGCGACATCTGCAAGGACCACAAGCGCGATCCCTCGGTCCTCTGCGTGGTGGCCAAGGTTTCGGATCTGCTCGCGCTCGAGAGGCCCGGCACGCTCCGCGGACGCTACTTCGTGCTCGGAGGCCTGCTCTCGCCGCTCGAGGGTGTCGGGCCCGAGGCGCTGCCGGTGCCCCGCCTGGTGGAGCGGGTGCGCCAGGGCGGCGTGCGCGAGGTGATCATCGCCACGCCCCCCAGCGTCGACGGCGAGGCCACCGCGCTGTTTCTCCGTCGGGAGCTCGGCGATCTCGGCGTGTCCATCACCCGCATCGCCAGCGGCATCCCGCACGGTGGCGACTTGGAGTTCATCGACCCCGTTACCCTGGGCCGCGCACTCGACGGCCGGAAAGTGATCTGAACATGGAAGCCATCAAGACCGCCGACGCCCCCGCCGCCATCGGACCCTACTCGCAGGCGGTGCAAGCCGGACCGTTCGTGTTCCTGAGCGGGCAGGTTCCGCTGGATCCCAAGACCGGCGAGCTGGTCACCGGCGACATCCAGAAGGAGACCAACCGAGTCCTCGACAACCTGCAGGCGGTCCTGGCCGCGGCGGGCCTCGGCTTCGACCACGTGGTGCGCACCACCATCTATCTCACCAACCTGGGCGACTTCCAGGCGGTGAACGAGACCTACGGCGCGCGCTTCACCAAGACGCCGCCGGCTCGCGCCACGGTGCAAGTCTCCGCGCTGCCCAAGGGTGCGCGGGTCGAGATCGACGCCGTCGCCTACAAGGGCTGAACAAAACGAAAGCGCGCCGGCACGTCTCGAGAGACGGCCGGCGACCGAGTAGGCACCCCCGGTTTCCCGGGGGCGCCTCTCACAGAACCGGACAAGTGCTGTTCACATCCGGCTCTTCGGGGCGCTGGGTTTTGACCCCCGGCGCCGGCCGGTTTACGACCTCGATTTA
>JABFRG010000592.1 GCA_013141295.1 Polyangiaceae bacterium | reverse complement strand
CCCCATAGCGCCACCTGCACCGCCTCGCACGCCGCTTCGGGCTCGTTCAACAAGGCTTTCGACCGGCGCGCGGGCCACCAGCGACGGCCACGCAGTCACTCGCGGCCGGGCGAAAGCCTTCCTGTTTTCCTAGGAGCGAAGCGAGGGACCCCCTCTGCGGTTGCGGCGGAGGGAGCCAGAGCGGTGGCCGCGACGGGCGCGGGCGCTGTGAGAGATGCGTAGCAGGGGCTGGGGGACTCGAACCCACGACCTGCGGATTTGGAATCCGCTGCTCTACCAACTGAGCTAAACCCCTAGAGGGACTACTTCGTTTCCGTGTGCATCGTGTGCGCTTTGCACTTGGGACAGTGCTTCTTCATCTTCAACTGCCCCTGCTGCGTGGGCTTGCGAGTGGTGCGGTAGTTTCTGCTGCCACACACTTCGCAGGCGAGGCTGACATCGATGCGGTCGCCCATGGTGGGGTGGTTCTCGGGGAGCCGAAGAGGCAGCTCGGGACTTAGCAAGGTCGCACGCGGGCGTCAAAGGCGTTCCGCCACCCACATGTGGAAGTCGCCGGCCGCGGCATCGTCGGGCACCGGACGTGACGACGAGAGGTAGATGCGGCAGTGATCGGGCGACACCCACGTGGGATAGTCGTCCTCGGGCGACGACAGCTCGGGTACCTGGACCGAGCGGCCGAAGCCGTCGGCGGGGGTGGTGCGGCGGCCCACGAAGATGTCGAGCTTCTGCCCCGGCGCGCCCGTGCGGCTGTGGTAGAGGAACCGTTCGTCCTCGGAGACCACCGGCGCGTTCTCCTCCTCGGCGGAGTTCACGCCTTCGACGTTGCGCACGTCGGTGACCACGCCCACCGCGTTGATCTCCGCCACCCAGATGTCGAGCTGGCCCTTGCTGGGGCGCGTGATGGAAGAGAAGTACAGCGAGCGGCCGCTCGGGTGCAGGTACGGCGCAGCCTCGGCGCCGCTGGAGATGTCGAACAGGCTCTGCAGCTTGGGCTTGTCGAAATCGGAAGCGACGTTCACCCGGGAGGCGGACCACACCCGCGCCGTCTCCGAGGTGTAGACGCCGGCGTCATCGGGAAAGCGAGAGCGCGACGACTCGAAGAAGAGGAGCTTGCCGTCGGCGCTGATGGTGGGCCAGAACTCCGACGCCAGCGGCTCGTTCACGTTGGGCAGCGGGCCCACCACCCGGAAGCGATCGCGCACCGTGTTGCGGGTCACCGTGTAGAGGTCGGTGAGCGTGGGCGGCACGCCCCGGGAGATGAACATCGTGAGCTCGTCGGGCGAGAGGCGCCCGGAGACGATGGGCTCCGACTCGAGACCGGGCACCAGGTGCGGCGTCCCCCAGGGGCGATCCTCACACGGGGTTCCGGCCTCCGGCGTAGAGGCCTCGACGCCGCCTTCGTTGCCCACCGGCCGCGAAGGTACGCAGCGGAGCGCTTCGGCATTGCAGGTGAGGCCCGGGCCGCAGTCGCCCGACGTCCGGCAGTCTTCGACGGACCGCCACACATTGCACGTTGCGAGCATGGCCATCGGCACGGCCAGTAGAGCGAGACGTCTCACGGGGCGTACAGTAGGTCGGGGCCGGCCGGCGCGGTAGACTTTGGTGGCGCCATGGTGGCCGTCGCGGTCGGCGCGGGGTTCGAAGGAACGATGGACGCCACTGGCTTGGCGCGCAGGCCGCTGGGAAGGTGCGACGCGATGGGCCGAGACGACGGGGTCGCCCCATGGGTGGATGCCGAAATGACGCTCGCAGTGGGCGCAGCGCTTCCCGGCACCGAAGGCGCGGGGGGTAGCGTGACGCGCTCGCCGGGCCCGTCCGCAGCGATGGACGTCGCGGGCGGAGCCGCGACCGTGGGCGGGGGACCGCTCCGGAGCGCGAAGTACCCGACGCCGACCAGCGCCAGCGCCGCAGCCACCAGGAGGCCCTTGGTGGAGTGGCTGGAGCGGTGCGGAAAGAACGCCTCCTTCACCGCGGCGGCGTCGGCCAAGCGCAGATCGGGCGAGAGCACGAGACACCGGCGAAGCGCGCGGCGGTAGCGGCTCGGCACGGCGTCGAGCGCCTTGGGATCGCTGACCTTGAACTCCTTGTTGCAGAGCAGCCGGTAGGCCACGACACCGAACGAGTACACATCCGAGGCGAAAGTCGCCGGCTCGCCCCGCGCTTGCTCCGGTGCCCAGGTGGCAGGCGTCCCCACCAGTTGTGCCCGGCTCTCCTCGACGCCCGCCATGCGCGCCAGCCCGAAGTCGGTGAGAATGACGCGCCCGGTGGCGGCCACAAGGATGTTCTGCGCCTTCAGGTCGCGGTGGATGACGCCCGCGGCGTGGGCAGCCCCCAGCCCGGCGATGATCTGCCGGAGAATGGACTCGGCATCGGGATCCGGACCGGGACCGAGCCTACGGCTGCGCGCGAACCGCTCGGCGAGGGTCTCGCCTTCGACGTACTCCATCGAGAGGTAGGCCACGCCGTCGGCGGTCCCGGTGTCGAACACGCGGCATACGTTCTCGTGGCTGATCTTCCGCGCGAGCAAGAGCTCTTGCGCCACTTGCGCCGCGTCGCCCCCGCGGAACACCTTGAGCGCCACGTCGATGCCCAGCCGCTGGTCGAAGGCGCGGTGCACCGCGCTGCTGGCCCCGGCTCCGAGCTCTTCGTCGAGGCGATAGCGACCATCGAAGATGGTGGTCTCCAGCGGCGCCGCGGGCCCCGGGCGCGCCACCGCGGCCGTCGATCGACAGAGCGAGCACTGCTCCACGTGAAGGTCTATGGCCGCCCGCCGAGCTCCACGCAGGGTGCCCAGCGCCCACTGGAGAAGCTCCTCCTCCGACGGGCATGCACCCGACGAGGCGGATCCCACGCCGTCCGCGGCGTCCGGGAGCGTGCCGTCGATATCCTGCGTGCGAGCCTCCGCACCCTTGGCCGAGCCTGCGAGTCCCATGGTCCCAGCTCAGCTTAGCACCACTTCGCTAGCTCGGATTCGGCCTTTCGGCCGAGGGTTTCGCCCTGGTAGGCTCGGGGGCGATGACCTCCCGTGGCGTGGACCTGGCCGCGTGCTTTCTCGAGAGGTTGCCGGAGGACCTCCGGCAGGCCGAGGAAACGCCCGACCTCGCGGAGCGGCTCCTCGAGAAGTGGCGCATCGGACAGGACGAGCACCCGGACGTGACCCTCGCGCCGGAGGCGTTCGCCGGCGCCCTGGGCGATCGGCGGAGCGACCGGGAGTTTCTCCTGGACGAGGTGTTCTCCGCAGACTTCTTCCTGGCGGTGGCCGCGCTGGCGGGCGACCGGGTCGCCCTCCGGACCTTCGAGGAGGCGGGAATTCGCCCGCTCTACGGCGCGCTCCGCCGGGGCGGGGCCCTCGATGACGTGACCGAGGAGGTGGTGCGCACGGTGCGCGAATCCATGTTTCTGGGAACGCCGCGGCGCCCCCCGAAGCTTGCAGTCTACACGGGCCAGGTTCCCCTCTTGGCCTGGCTGCGGGTGGTGGCCCAGCGCGAGCTCTTGACCTTCTTGCGCAAGCAGAAGCGCGAGATTCCCACGAGCGCGCTGGAGGACCTGGGGCGGGACGTCGCCGAGCGAACACCGGAGCTCCTGGCGCTCAAGCGGGTGGACAAGACGCGCTTCGAGGGAGCGCTCCAGGCGGCCATGAGCACGCTCGAGCCCGACGAGCGGCGCATTCTCCACTGGCACCTGAAAGAAGGGCTGGGGATCGACGACATCGCACCGCGGCTGGGGGTGCACCGGGCGACCGCAGCGCGCATGCTGACGCGCGTGCGCAAGCGGCTCTTCGATGGCGTTCGCGCCGATCTGCGCAAGACCCACCGTATGGGCAGCGCCTCCATCGATAGCCTCTGCGCCCACATGGCCGCCGATCTGGACCTGACCCTCTCGCGCATTCTGTAGTACCATCCAGGGCCATGTTGGGGCGGGCTTCACGCCACATAGCCTGCGCGATGGCCGCGCTCGTCGTCCTGGCTTCGGCCGCCCCGGCCGCGGCAGACGGCGACGCGCCCACCGACAGCGCGGCGCGCGAGAACGAAGCGCGCCAGGCCATGCAGCGGGGCATCAACCTGTACGGTCGCGGCGACGCGCAGGGAGCCCTGGCGGAATACGAGCGAGCCAAGGCCCTGGTGCCCGACGCCAACCTCCCCTACCGCTACGCCGCCGAGGCGCTGCTGACGCTGGGGCGCACCAGCGAGGCCATCGCCAACCTCGAGGGATACCTCAAGCAGAATCCCAACGTCTCCGACGCGGAGGCGGTGCGGAGCCGGATCGACGCGCTGCGCGAGAAGCTCGCTCCGGGTC
>JABFRG010000264.1 GCA_013141295.1 Polyangiaceae bacterium | reverse complement strand
GCGCACACACCGCGGACGTCGAGGCCGTCGAAGTGCCAGAAGGGGCCGTTCACCTTGAATCCTTCGAGCGTGTCGAAGGTGATCTTGGCGCCGAGCGGCGTTTGCGCCACGACCTCGATGGGAGCCGCGGCCGTACCCACGGCGTTGCAGGAGGGGCTCGCGTTGAGCGCGTAGGTGCCGCTCGCGAGGACGATGCGATCGCCGGGCTGCGCGCCGGCGATGGCGCTCGTGAGCTCGGCGGCGGTCGCCACCGCGACGTCCTTGGCTGCGGCGCTCCTCGCGAGAAGCAACGTGCCGGCCGCCACGAGGGCGCTCAGGGGGGCGGTCGTGTGCCGGCTCATGGGACCTCGATCCGCGCCGTGAGCGCACCCACCCGGTGGCCGGCCACGCGCACCGTGAGAACCCCCGAGCCGCGCACGGTGAACGTGAGATCTTTCCGCGACACGCTTCCGCGGCTGCGGAGGTGGAAGATGCTGTGTGCGTGGAGCCCGCGCCCGTAGCCGAGCAGATGGCCTAGTTCCCGCCGGCCGGCTGCATCGTCGAGGAGCTCGCAGCCGTGCGCCTCGGCGACGGCCGTGAGGGGCTCGCCGTGGCCGAGCTTTCGCGCCGAGTCGAGCACGTGCGTCGGCAGATAGCCGACGTTCTCCACGCGGAACGACACGCGCGCGACCTCGCCCACCTTGGTGGTGCCGGTGTGGGTCAAGCGAACCTTGGGCGCCATGGCGGCGACCCGGAGGAACGCGGCGCTCTGCGCATCGCACATCTCGGCGAGCCGCTCCATCGGCGGGTTGGTGATGCCGAAACGAATGTCGAGACCACCCACTTCGACGGGACCCAGCTGCGGGTGCGTGAACGGACGCCAGGGCGGGAACACGCGCCCATGGTTCTCGGCCTTGTCCCAGGCGTAGAGGCGCTCGAGGTCGGCTCGCGTGAGGTGCGAGTAGTGATCGACGAAGGGCTTCTTCTTCTCCATCCCGATGACCCGGAACAGATCCCAGAGCTCGCACACGTAGGCGATGGCGCCGCGCTGGTGGTAGGCGTAGTCCGAGAGATCGCCATAGAGCGGCTTCTCCGGCTCGTAGAGAAAGTCGTCGAACCCGTTGACCATGGGGTAGCCGCCATAGGTCTCGGCCCAGGCGCCCACCTGGCGGAACACCGCGAGATCGTCGGCGTTCATCTTGTGGTCGGGCGCCGTTCCCAGCGGTCGGATGTACACACCACCGAAGGTATGGAGGTTCAGCCAAGCAAAGATGGTGGGGTTCTGCGTGGTGAATTCCACCACCGCGCGCGACTCCGGCTCCGAGAGTGGATAGCGTCCGGCGCCCGCCTGATCCGGCTCCGGTCGCCAGGTGTAGGGGAAGTTCCGGTTGAGATCGGTGTCGTTGTCTTGCAGGTAGTGGGGATCGGGGATGGTGCCGTCGAAGTGCTCGATGCTCCCCTCCGGATACACCTTGTAGAACGGGCCGCGATCTTCGAGCTCTCGCGGCAGCAGCAGCCCGGGGCAGGTGGCGCTCTCCACGAACTCCCCGTCGTCCGAGACCTGCCGCATGATGCGCGCGTGGCCGTCGCCATCCACGTCGCCGGATTTCCACTGCGGGGTGGGGGAGGCCGGCCGGCGGTCGCGCGGGTTGGAGCGCACGTAGCGGCCGTCCTTCAGCGTGGCCTCGGCGCCGTCCGGGCACATGCGCGGCATGACGAAGAAGCGCACTTCGCGGAGCGCGTCGCATACGTGCTCGGGCAGGCCGAAGGCGGTTCGTTCGCCGGCGTGCAGCAGGATCTTCTGCGCGGCGATGTCGAGCGCGACGTTGGAGCCGGCCAGCTCGCTGGCGTGCATGTTCCCGTCGACCCACACCGACGGGCGATCGCGATCCGGATCTTCGCCCAGCGTGAGCACCCACAGCTCGCGCCCTTCTTCCGAAGTGCCGAGGCTGTGCAGGCGCACCACCGTCGGGTGCGCCGCGGCCCAGCCCCTCAGGGTGGCGGTGAGGGTTTCGTAGTCGAGATACGCGGTGCGGTGCGGACGGTCGATCATTTGAGCCATACCAATGTTGCGCCGTCGCCGCCCTCGCTGGGCGTGCCGGGCCTGAAGTGGGCGACGTACTTGGAAACCTTGAGCTCGCGCCGGAGCGCGTCGCGCAGCGCCCCGGTGCCGTGACCGTGAACCAGGTACACCGCGCCGAGCCGCAGGGAGAGTGCGCGATCGAGAAAGCCGTTGGCCATGGAGAGGCCCTCGTCGGTCCGCATGCCGCGCATGTCGCAGGTGTTCTCCCGGGTCTGGAGCGGCACCTCGAAGGTGCTCGGCTCCGGCGCCGGTTCCAGCGGAGCGGCCTCGCGCTCCGGCGCGCGGCCGTAGGTGCGAGGGCCAGCCTGGGCCGCCGCTTCCTTCGACATGCGAAGCGCGCTCTCGTCCACAAGGAGCTTCATGTGCCCGATGGCCACGCGCGCGGTGCCGTTGCCGAGGAGCTCCAGGATTTCACCTTCCTGGCCCAGCGTGGCCACGAGCACACGCATGCCCTTCTTGGGCGCGCCCTCCAGCGGCCGTCCTTCGGCCTCGGGCGCCTTCACCTCGCGCGCGTACGACGAGGCGCGCTCGATGGAGCGGTCGATCTCCCGGAGCGCGTCTTTGTCTTTGGGCTTCTGTCGCAGCGACTCTTGGAGCTTCTGGAGCTCCTCCTTGGCCCGGCGCAAGCTGGTGAAGAGGCCTTCGACCTCCTCGGTGGCTTTGCGGAGGCCGCGATCGCGCAGGGCCACCAGCTCGCGTTCGTAGCCGGCCTTGGCCACCTCGGCTTCGCGCGTCTTGCGACCGAGCTCTTCGCGGGCGAGCTCCACCGCGGCGCGCTCGTCGTTGAGGCGCGCGACCACGTCCTCGAAGCTCTGATCTTCGCGCGAAAGAAAGCGCGAGGCGCGGTCGATGACCGTGCTCGGCATGCCGTAGCGTCGCGCTACCGAGAGGGCGCTGGAGCGACCCGGCACGTTGAGGATCAGGCGAAAAGTGGGGAGCAAGCGCTCCACGTCGAAGCCCACGCTGGCGTTCACGAAGCGCGGATCGCCGAGCGCCAGCGTCTTCAGGCCTTCGTAGTGCGTGGTGCACACCACGGCGCCGCCGCGGGCGCAGAGGCTGTCGAGAACGCCTGCCGCGAGGGCTTCGCCTTCGCGTGGATCGGTGCCGCCGCAGAGCTCGTCGAGCAGCACCAGCACGCCACGGTGCGTGTCTTCCAGGATTCCGGCCAGGTTCTGGATGTGCGCGCTGAAGGTGGAGAGGTTGCCGCGGAGGCTCTGATCGTCGCCCACGTCGGTGAGCACCTGATCGAAGAAGCCCACCACGCTGCCTTCGCCGCACGGAATCGGCAGGCCGGCGCGCACCATGAGCGCTGCGAGCCCGAGCGTCTTGAGGGCCACCGTCTTGCCACCGGCGTTGGGGCCGCTCACCACCAGCGCGCGACCGGCCTCGATGGTCAGATCGCTGCCCACCACCTCGGCGCCCCCCTCGCCCAGCATGAGCAGGATGTGCTTGGCCTGCAGCAGATCGATGCGCGGCTCGTTGCTCAGGGTAGGGAAGGTCAGCCGCAGGTCCGAGCGCAGGCGCGCCACCGCGCCCCACAGATCGCCCTGGGCGATGGCGTCCACTGCGGCCGCCACGCTGGGCAGGTGCTCGCCCAGGCGCCGGGAGAGCCGCGTATAGATGGCGAGCTCTTCGCGCTCGATGTCGCCTTCCAGCATCTTGAGCCGGTTGCCCATGGCCACGATGTTGCGGGGCTCGACGAAGAGCGTCCCGCCGCTGGCGCTGGATGCGTGTACAATACCCGGAAACCGCTCGTGGGAGTCGGAGCGCACCGGCAGCACCCAGCGACCCTCGCGCTCGGTGACGAAGCGCTCCTGGAGGACGCGCTCGTACTTCTGCATCACCTCTTCCAGCTTGCCGAGAATGCGGGCGCGCGCGGCGCGGTACTCTTCCCGGAGCTCCCGTAGCTTCGGGCTGGCGTGGTCGGCCAGCGTGCCGTCCGGGTCGAAGGACCGGCGAATGTCGTCTTCGGCGTCGTCCAGCGACGGATCGGTGGAGAGCGCGCGGGCGAGGGCGCGGGTCTTCTCGCGGTGTCGCGCGAAGAAGCGCCGGAGCGTTTGCCCCATGGCGAGGATCTGCGCCATGCCCCGCAGCTCCGCCGGCGAGAGCACGCCATCGGCGCCGAGCCGCGGGTAGTCGAGCAGCGCTTGATGCTTGAAGGCGACGTCGCGCGCGACCTTGTAGAAGTCGTTGACCAGCCGCTGCGCGCCGCTCTGCCCGAGCTTGCGCTCGAG
>JABFRG010000955.1 GCA_013141295.1 Polyangiaceae bacterium | reverse complement strand
CGCCACCGGCACCACGAGCTGCGCCGCTTGCAACGCCGCGAACCCCTGCACCGGCGGCCGCGTATGCCGCCGCAACTTCTGCGAGGCCCGCTGATGAACGTTCGACGACTCCTGGCCATCGCCTTCACCTTCACCACGCTCCCGGTAGGTCTGGCTGCGGGCATGGCCGCCGCATCGTGCTCGTCCACGCCGGAAGAAGCGACGCCGACCCGCACGCCGATCCCCACCGCCAACCCCACCACGGACGCGGGCAGCGACGCCCCCGTAAGCCCCGAGTGCGCGGGCCCCGATGGCTGCTTCAAATGCGAGCCCAAGGAGCCGGTGGAGTTCCTCAACGCCTGCACCGACGGCAACTGCATCAAGTTCGACAACGCCGCGCGCCTCCCGCTCTATAAAGCAGGCGAAGCGTTGCCGCCGGTTCCCTGAAGCCCGTGCGTCCACTGCATGCAGTCTGCACGCTCGCCGCGTGCCTGATCCTCGGCCTCTCCGCGGTGGCCCGGGCCGACGGCGACGATCTGGAGATCCCCGCTGCGACGGGAGTGTCCGACGCGGCGCTCGACGCGGCACCGGTGACCGACGCCGGTGCGTCATCGTCCGCTGCGGCGCAGGTCTCGCCCGCTGTGCCCCCTCCCAATGCCACCTTCGACGGTGGGGCCGATGCGGCAGCTCCCGATGCGACGGTTGCCGATGCGGCCGCGGCGGGGGAAGGCTTCGTCCGCGCCGGAATCGAGCCGTCGCTCACCAGCGGCGTCTCCGGCCCCTTCGGTCTGGTGTTCTCCGGGTACATCCAGGGCCAGTTCGAGACGAGCCGGCTCTCCGAGGACCAGGTGCTCCAGGGGCAAGTGCCCGCCAACCAGGATCGCTTCCTGGTGCGGCGCGGACGGTTGCGTGTAGACCGCAACTTTCAGTGGGCCCAGACCACGCTGGAGATCGACGGCAACACCACCCGCGGCCTCGCCTTCGGACTGCGGCGCGCGGAGGCCTCGTTCGTGTATCGCAACCCCGACAAGGGCGCCCCGCCCTACGTGCGGGTGACCGCTGGTCTCACCGAGATTCCCTTCGGCTACGAGATGACCGATTCGGCGCGGAGTCGCTATTTCATGGAGCGGAGCACCGGCTCGCTGGCGCTCTTCCCGGGCGAGCCCGACGTGGGCGTGCGCGTCTCCGGCGGCATCTCGTTCTTTCGCTACTCGCTCGCCTACATGAACGGCGAACCGGTGGACGATCGTCCGGGTCGCTCGGTGCGCGACCCCAACGCCGCCAAGGACCTCATCGCCCGCGTGGGGGTCGACGTCGCGCCGCGGCCAGCGCTGCACGTCACCGGCGGCGTCTCGTTCCTCACCGGACGCGGGTTTCACCCGGGGAAAGATGCAACCAAGGCCGACGTGGCCTGGCGCGACCTCAACGAGAACGACGTGATCGATCCCGGCGAGCTCACCGCGGTGCCAGCGGCGGCGGCGACGCCCTCCGAGAGCTTCGGGCGCTTCGCGCTGGGCGCGGACTTGCAGGTATCGCTCACCACGCGCCTCGGGGAAACGCGGCTCTACGGCGAGGTCTTCGCGGCGCAGAACGCCGATCGCGGCTTGTTCGTGGCCGATCCGGTGGCCTCCGGCTCCAACGTGCGCGAGCTCGGCTGGTACCTCGGCATCCTCCAGGAGGTGACCCGCTACGGCATCGTCGGCTTCCGCGTCGACGTCTACAATCCCGACGCGGATCTCTTCGACACGCGGGTCGGCAAGCGCGTCCCCGCCAGCGCCACCATTCGAACCTATTCGCCGCTGGTGGGCATCAAGCTCCCGGACCGCCTGCGCGTGCTCTTCCAGTACGACGCCATCGTGGACTCGCTCGGACGAAACAACGTCGGCGTACCCTCGGACTTGGCGAACGACCAGATGACCCTTCGCGTGCAGGGCGAGCTGTGAAGCGCGTCATGGCGTGGATCGCTTCCACACTGGTCGCCATCGCGGCGGCGGTATCGTGCTCCGGCGAACGCGCGACGCTCGGCCTCGAAGAGCCCATCCGGGTGCGCGCCACCTTCAAGGAAGGTCCGTTGCCGGGCGCGTCCCCCACCACGCTCGACGGAGGGCCGGCAGCGCTCCCCACCGTCACGGCCTACGAGAGCGCGAGCACCGTGGTGCGGCCGGGCCAGGCGGGCAAGGTCCTCTCCGGACGGACGACCCCCGGCGCGGTGGCCGTCGCCGTGCGCTTCGCCGATCTCGGGAGCGGGTACTGGGTGCTCCCGGTAGGCGGCCCCGATCCGCAAAACGGTGGCGAGCTGGTGTGGCAAGCCGACGCGGACTTCGGGATCGGCCTGCCACCCGGCCTTCATCCGCTCCGCGTGGTGGCCATCGACGCACTGGGGAATGCGGGTACCCAACGGGACCTCGGCCTGTGCGTCACGGCTGCCATCGCCGACAACCTGAACGCGTGCAATCCGACTCGGAATCCTCCCGCGGCGGTGATCTCGCTCTCGTGGGACGTCCCCGCCGATCTCGACCTGGTGGTGGTGGGACCCAGCGGGCGCGTGATCGACGCCAAGCACCCGCGCACCGAGGCCGACGCGGGCGCCGACGCAGGCGACGCCGGTGCGGCGGTGGGTGTCATCGACCGCGACTCCAATGCCGGCTGCCGCGCCGATGGCCTCGCGCGCGAGAGCCTGGTGTTCCAGCGGGCGCCGGCCACGGGGTCGTACTTCGTCTACGTGAACCTGTTCGACGCCTGCGGAAAGGGCCCGGCGCACTTCCGCGCCTCGCTCGTGGAAGCGCAGCTGCGCGCCGATGGCGTCACGCAAGTTCCGGTGGAGACGTTGGTGCGCACCGGGACGCTGCTGCCCGCCGAGGCCAACGGCGGAGCGCGCCTCGGCACCTTCGTCTTCGAGATTCCGTTTCCGTGACCCCTGAAAGGAGCCTGTGATGCTGGTCGATCGGTTGCTGAGAGTCGCGCTCGCCGGAAGCTCGTGGGTGCTCTACCTGCTCATCGCGCTTTCGGTGGTGTCGTTCGGCGCCATGGTCGAGCGCTTCCTGTTCTTCTGGCGCCACCGCGACGACTTCACCGGCCTGCGCACGCGCATCGGAAAGGCGCTGGCCGCCGGCGATCACGTCCGCGCCAAGAAGCTCCTCGAGTCGAGCCCTTCGCTCGCGGCGCGTGCGGCGCGCGGCGCCCTGGAGTGGGAGCACGGGGGTCCGAGCGCCCTCGCCGACGCCCTCGAGAGCGAGCTCGGCGTGCTCCGGACGGAGCTCGAGCGCGGCACCAACCTCCTGGGCACCCTGGGCAACAACGCCCCATTTGTGGGCCTCTTCGGCACCGTGCTCGGTGTCATCGAGGCCTTCCACCAGCTCTCGGGTGGCCCCGCCAAGGCAGGTATGGGCAACGTCATGAGCGGCATCGCCGAGGCGCTGGTGGCCACCGGCGTGGGCCTGTTCGTCGCACTACCGGCGGTGGTGGCCTACAACTTGGTGCAGAAGCGCGTGGGCGACGTGGAGAACGACGCCCAGATCCTCGGCAAGCTTTTCGCCGCCGAGCTCCGCGTTCGCGAGCGAGACGAGGAGCGCGGTCGTTCCTCGTCGAAGCGCGAGACGACCTCGCAAACCGAGAGCACACCGGACCACGAGACCGCCGCCATCGCCCCGCGCGATGCGGTCTCGGTCGCCGTGGGTGCGGAGTAGCCCATGACCGGCGCCCTCGCGAGCGGCCGACGCCGCGCCCCCATCGTGGGCATCAACGTCACGCCCATGGTGGACGTGGTGCTCGTGCTTCTGGTGATCATGATGGTCTCCGCCACCTACATCGTGGCCCAGAGCCTGAAGGTGGATCTGCCCAATTCGCCGTCGTCCTCCGACGCCGTGCCGCTCGAGGCGCAGGTGACGGTGAAGAAGGACGGGAGCCTGCTGTACGGCGAAAAACCGGTCAGCGAGGCCGACCTGGTCGGGAACCTGCGCGAAGCCTTTCGCAAGGACCCCGAGATGAGCGTGGTCATCACCGGCGATCGCGCGGCGGCGCACGGCGACATCGTTCGCGTGGTGGGCCTGGCGAAGCTCGAGGACATCACCAAGTTCGCCATCCAGGTGGAGCCCAAGCCGTAGATCATGGCGCGCGCCTCGTTCCTCTACCTGGCGGCGGTCACGCTGGGCGCGCACGGCGCGCTGGCGGCGGGCATTCTCGCCATCGACGAACGGCCCCGGCCCCGGCCCCCGACGGTGGTGGCGTTCGTCTCCCCGAAGCCGAAGCCGGCACCCAAGCCGCCGGTGGTGGAGACGCCCGCGCCCTTGCCGGCGTCGAAGCCCACCCCGGTTCGCGTGCAGAATGCACC
>JABFRG010000055.1 GCA_013141295.1 Polyangiaceae bacterium | reverse complement strand
GGCCCGCACCCGCCGCCGGAATCTCGAGCGCGAAGCGGACTTCTTCGGCGCCATGGACGGCGCCGAAGAAGTCCGCTTCGCGCTCGAGATTCCGGCGGCGGGTGCGGGCCTGATCGGCGGTGATGGCGCCGGACGAGAGGTCGGCGTCGATAGCCATCTGCTTGCCTGGCATGGCGTCCAAGGTGAAGCGCGCGGCCACCTCGGCCACGCGTCCCGCACCTTTGGTCACCACCACGAAGTTGATGACCACCAGGATGAGGAAGATCACGAGGCCGACGACGATGTTGCCCTCGACGACGAAGCGTCCGAAGGCCTCGACCACGTCGCCGGCGGCGCCTTGCCCCTCGCCGCCGTGGAGCAGGATGAGGCGTGTGGTGGCCACGTTCAGGCTCAGACGAAGCAGCGTGGCCACCAGCACCAGCGACGGAAACGCGCTGAACTCCAGGGCCTCCTCGATGAAGAGCGTGGTGAGGAACACCCCGATGGCGAGGGCGATGCTGCAGCCGAGGAGCACGTCGAGGAGCCACGGCGGCAGCGGCAGCACCATCATCAACACGATGCCGATGATGCCCAGCGGGACGACGACGTCGAACTTACTCTTGGGCTTGGGGTCGGTGGGCACCCCGAGGGTCAAGCACGACGCGTACCACCGGCTCCACCCCGTACGGACGCCTTGCGCACGCCCTTGAGCCGATACACGAAGGCGAGGATCCGAGCGACCGCCACGAAGTACTCCGAGGGCACCGGCTTGCCGATCTCCACCGCGGCGTGGAGCGCGCGCGCCAGGGCGCGGTTCTCGAGGATGGGAATGCCGTGCTTGCGGGCTTCTTTGCGGATGAGCATGGCGAGGTCGTCCTCGCCCTTCGACACCACCACCGGCGACGGGTCCTTGTCGCCGTAGCGAAGGGCCACCGAGATGTGCGTCGGATTGGTGACGACCACCGCCGCGGTTTTGACGTTCTGGATGCTGCGCTTCTTGGCCAGGGCGCGGGCGCGGGCGCGCATCCTACCTTTCACCTTGGGGTCGCCGTCCTCGGACTTCGCCTCGTCCATGACCTCTTTCCGCGACATCTTCGCGTCCTGCATCATGCGAAAGCGGGCCTGGCCGTAGTCGGCCCCGGCGATGACCACCAGCGCCAGCAGCGTGCTCGTCACCACGCGCACCAGCGCCGCCTCGATCTGCATGCAGGCGGTCTCGAGCGGAAGGTCGGAGAGGGTGAGCAAGGTGGGGAGCTCGAGCAGCAGCGAGCGATACGCCACGTAGCCCACGGCGCCCACCCGGAGCAGGGCCAGCAGCACCTCCACGCCGCCCTTTTTCATGGAAAAGAGCTGCTTCAGGTTGGGCAGGGGGTTCAGCCGCTCCGGCTTCACCGCCACCAGATCGAAGTTCAGGAGCATGCCGGTCTGGGCGACCCCGATGCCCACCGACGCGATGGCGGCGGCCACCGCGCAGGGGATGGCGATGGCGAACACCGCGGCCGAAGCCGCGTGCAAAGCCGGCGTGATGTCGCCATGCGAGAGCTGCGAGAGATCACCCAGCGAGCGCATGAAGAGGTCGCGCAGGGTGTGGCCAACGGCGGTGCGACCGCCCAGGAGCACCGCCAGGATGGCGCCGGTGGCCAGGATGCTCCCGGCATCCCGCGCCTTGGGGATCTGCCCCTCCTTGCGCATCTGCGCGATCTTTTGTGGGGTCGCGTCGAAAGTCTTGTCGTCACTACCCTCGGCCATCAGCCGCCCCCTCCGGCCACTGCCGAGAGCACCGAGTCCATGCGCGGACCGAGGGTGCCCAGGTAGTCGGTGAAGCCGCGGCTCACGCTGCCGAGGCTGGAGATGAGGGTCACGAAGCCGGCGCCCAGGGTCACCGTGAGGCCGATGTTGAAGATCTGCAGCTGCGGCGCGGCCCGGGCCACCATCGCCAGCGAGAGCTGCGAGAGGAGGTAGATGCCCAGCGCAGGCATGGCCAGGCGCACGCCCACCGCGACGGCGTCGAAGCCGATGCCGACGACGCGCGGCATCGAGGCGGCGATGAACATGTCGGAGCCCACCGGCAACGCCTGGAACGAGTCGATGAGGTACAGCAGCGCGGTACGGTGCGCGCCCATGCCCAGCGCGAGCAAGATGCCCAGCAGCGAGAAGGCCTTGGCGAGCGGCGTTTCATGGGCCTCGGTGGCGGGATTGAGGACCGACGGGGTGCTCAGACCGCAGGCCTGGGAGACCATCGCGCCGAGCACCTCGGAGCTGCTCATGACCAGGCGAAACGTGAAGCCGATGCACAGGCCCGCCAGGAGCTCGGTGACCGCGCTCGACACCAGCAGGAAGCTCACTTCCTTCGGTACGTGGTCGGCCGGCGCCAGGGAGGTCACGAAGAACGAGAGCGTCGCCACCAGGGCCGCGCGCTGCGCCGTCGGGGCGTTGGGCCCGGGAAAGGGCGACACCACCACGAAGCCCGCGAGACGGCTCGCCACCAGCGCCCAGGCGATGATGCGGGGAAAGAAGGTGGCGATGACGTCCATCTTATTTCACGACCTCGGCGACGTTGGTGAAGCACTCACGGGTGTAGCGGACCATCTCCGATGCGAGGGTCGGGCCAAGAGCCACCACCACACCCACGACCACCACCACCTTCACCACGTAGCTGACGCTGGCTTCGTTCACCTGCGTCGCCGTCTGCATGATGCCGACGATGAGCCCGGCCACCAGCGAGGCCACCAGGAGCGGCGTCGACACCAGGAGGCAGGTGCGGATGAACCCCACCATGAGCGTGACGGTGTCGGTGGGGTTCACGCGAAGCTCCGCAGGAGGGAGCCGACGAGGAGGCTCCAGCCGTCGACCATCACGAACAAGAGCAGCTTGATGGGCAGGCTGATGCTGGTGGGTGGGACCATCATCATGCCCATCGACATGAGCACCGACGAGACGATGAGGTCGATGACCAGGAAGGGCAGGAGCACCAGCACGCCCATCTGGAACGCGGTGGTGAGCTCGCTCACGATGAACGCCGGGGCGGCGATGCGGATCGGGACGTCTTCTTCCACCGCGGGCATGGGCAGCTTGGCGGCCTCGTAAAACAGCGCGAGATCCTGCTCCCGGGTCTGGTGGAGCATGAAGGTGCGGAGCGGCGCATAGGCGCGCTCGTAGGCTTCGGTCTCGTTGATCTTGCCGGCGGAGTAGGGCTCGTAGGCGTCCTTCTGGATCGCCGTGAACACCGGGGACATGGTGAAGAGCGTGATGAAGAGCGAGATGCCCACCAGGATCTGGTTGGGCGGCGTTTGCTGGGTGCCAATTCCTTGACGCGCGAACGACAAGACGATGATGGTGCGCGCGAAGGACGTCATCGTGAGGACGATGGCCGGCAGCAGCGAGAGCACCGTGAGCATCGCCAGCAGCTTGAGCTGCGGCGACAGGCCCGTCGCGTCGGTGACGCTGGGGAGGCTGGGAATGCTCTGCACGGTGCCGGCGGCCCCGGCGTCGGAGGAGAGGAGGAGCGCCGCCAGGCCGAAGAGCACGGCGCGCCTCACGGTGCCCGCCTCCAAGCGCATGGCCCCGCGCGCAGCGACGGCGAGGCTCACTGTCCCCCCGACCGCTTCTTCAGGAGGCCGCGCAGCTGACCCTCGGAGCTCTCGGCGAGCTTCTCCGGGCCTTCCGACAGGGTACGTCGGGAGGTGCTGGTGGTGGGCGTGTGGGTGGCGGATGTGTGGGTGCTGGTGGCCGCGCGGCGGGTGCGGGGCTTCGACTTGGGCGGCTCCGAAGGCGCTTCGGCCTTGGCCGGCAGGAGCGCGGCGCGGTTCGCGAAGAGGGTCGCGATGCTCTGGAGCGCGCCGGAGGCGGCGGCGCGGGGCGCCGGCTCTTCCTCGTCGCGGGCTTCGGTGCGGCTCTCGGCTTCTTCGGACCCGACCGGGTCGGTGAGGGTGGTGAGCATGCCGATGGAGGTCGGGGTCACGCCGAGGAGGAACGTCTGGTCGTCGATGGTGACCACCAAGAGCTCCGAGCGCACGCCGAGGGCCTTGCGGCTCACGATGTCGATGGCGTGCTTGGGCGCGTTCCGCTTCTGGGCGTTGCGCTTGCGCATACCCCACACACCCAGACCCACAGCGGCGGCGGCGAAGGCGAGCTTCCAGCCGATGCCGCTGCTCGTGGACTCCGGCGCCAGCGTGAGCGGCTTGGACGGGCGAACCCCCAGCGGCGTATGGCCATCCTCGGCCTTCGGGAGGCCTTTGAGCGCGTCTTCGGGCTTGGGGGCGGTACCGGTGCGGTCTTCGACCTTCGGCGCCGTCTTGAGGGCATCCTCTCCCGTCGCTCCGGAGGCGCGAGCCT
>JABFRG010000291.1 GCA_013141295.1 Polyangiaceae bacterium | reverse complement strand
CCGAAGGGCTCGCTCTATGTCCGGACGAACGACGCGTGCTCCGTTGCGCTTGATCATGCCGGGCGAACACCCCGCGCGCCTCGGAAATTCCTCAGATTTTCAGGCCAGGATAAGATCTACACCCTGTCGTCAGAGCGCGCCGGCGACGCTCGCCAACGTGCCGTGGGTCGCGGTGTTCGCCACGGCCGCACTCGGGCTCATGCTGCGAGCCCGTCGCCGCGAACGTGAACGGCTCGCGCGGATCGTGCGCCTCACCGAGCGCAACGACCCGGCACTCCCGTCGCTCCAGAGGCGCGAGCCTCCCGCGGAATGACTCAGGGCGCGCTCTCTTTGGGCTTCCAGCGCGAAAGTCGGCTCCCCGAGGCGAGCGCGCGCACCTCCACGAAGGTGCCGTAGGAACCGATGCTCACGACGTCGACCTTGGAGCCACGGAGCCGGACGTAGGCCTGGTGCCCGTACTTGGAGTGGCCGACGCCCAGCGGCTCGGCCTGGACCCGGAAGACGACCTTGCCGTCGTCGGGGCGCAGCCGGAGCAACTCGACCCCACTGTCGGCGATGCGTCCCCATCCCCACAGGAGGAGATCGCCGCCGGGCACCGGTATCATGCTGGCGCCGGCGACGAACGTGTCGCGCATCGCCGGGAGCGTCCAGATGGCCTTCCCGTTCTCGTCCAGGCGCGCGACGCGCTTGGAGGTCACCACCAGCCAGCCGGTACCCTGCGGCGCCACCTCCACCAACTCCTCGTCGAGCTCGAACGCCACCTTGCCCTGGGTGGTCACGAACGCCGTGCGCTTGCCCATGCGAACGATGTAGTATGCACCGAGCCTCTGGATGCCGTCGGGGTCCACGTCCTTCGGGAGGTCGACCTTCCAGGCCTCGGCGCCGTCCTGCGCGCGTCGCGCCATGAGCCATCGATGCGCGGGCGGGGCGCTGGGCGACTGGCAGTCGGTGGAGAGCACCATCTCGCCGTCGCCCAGGAGTCGATCCACGGGGCCGCCGACGTTCCACGCGGTGGCGCCGTTGTCCTTGCGAAAGGCCACCAGGCGTCCGTCCACTACCGCCACCACGTGCGCCTTGGTGAGGGCGCGGTCAGGCGGCCGTACGCTGCCCAGCGAGCCTTTCACCGGCGTCCGCCACAGCACCTTGCCGGATGCGTCCTTCAGGCTCACCGCGCCGTCGCCGAGGGTGATGGACTCCGCCGCGGGATCGGGCTCGCCCGGCCATCCCGACTCTCCGGCGCGGGCCGCCCGGCGCCGAACGCCGGTGTCCGGATCGTAGACGACGCCGTCGAGCACGAGCGGGAGGCTCGCCGCATCCACCACCGCCGATGCCGTTGCCGGTGCCGGAACGACCGGAGACGCGCTCGGGGGGGCGATGGCCACCGCGGTCGAGCTCGCGGCCGCGGGAACGCTCGGCGCCGGCGTCGGCGCGCGACTGCACGACAGCGCGATCACGCACGCCAGGCCAAGGCCGCGCATGGCCCTACACCATCAGCTCGAGGAACGGCGCCGCGCCCAGGAGCGACGTGCCGCCATCCACCAGGAACGTGGTGCCGGTGACGTACGCGCCCGCCGGCGAAACCAGGAACGTCACCGTCTCGCAGATCTCCTCGATGGTGCCCCAGCGCCCGAGCGGAACTCGCTTGCGCAAGGTCTCGGCGGCTTCTCCCTGGGGCGCCAGCCGCGACATGCCCTCGGTGCCTTCGATGGGGCCCGGGGCCACGGCGTTCACGCGAATCTTCATGCGTGCCCACTCGAGCGCCAGGTCTCGCGTGAGCTTCTCGATGCCTGCCTTGGCCGCGCCGGCGTGGCACTGGAGCGGCGTGGGAATGTTCGCCTGGGTCGCGGTGATGTTCACGATGTTGCCGCCGTTCTTCTCCAGGTGCGGAAAGGCGGCGCGGCACGCGTTGAAGGTGCCGCAGAGATCGATGTCGATGACCGCGCGGAAACCGTTGGCGCTGAGGGCGGCGGCCGGAGAGAGGAAGTTGCCCGCTGCGCTGTTCACCAGGATGTCGAGGCGCCCCCACTTTTGCACGACCTCGCTCACCGCCGTATCGAGGAGCGCAGCCTGCCGCACGTCGCACGGCAACGTCATCGCGTCGCCCCCCGCGTCGCCGATGATCTTCGCGATGTTGGTGAGCTTCTCGGCGGTGCGTCCGAGGAGCGCCACCTTCGCGCCCTGCTTGGCCAAACGCACGGCGATACCGGCGCCGATGCCGCTCCCTCCGCCGGTGACCAGCGCGACTTGACCCCGAAGCAGACCGTCGACGAAAACGCTCATGCCTCGGTCGTATCATAGGGTCCCCGGTGAATCGACGCTGGCGCCGCGAAAGATGCGGCGCCACAGCGGGTAGCTGAAGCCCAGGAACACCAGGTGGCTGGTGACGATGCGCACGCCCAGGTAGAGCGGCGCCGCCGCCGGGAAGGCGCGCAGCACGCCGTCGTACAGGAGGCCGTTCAGGGCCAGCGCCACCACCTCGACGATGGTGTAGAGTGCAGCTTGTTTTGCAAGCGGCCCCGCCGTGGCCCGGAACGCGAAGTGGCGGTTTCCGAAGAAGTTGGCGACGCCGCCGGCCACCAGCGCCGGCACGCTGGAGAGCCGCGGACCCAGGTGGAGCGCCGACGACAGCAGATACAGCACGGCGAGATCGACCCCCGTCGCCAGGAGCCCCGCCGCGCCGGACCGCAGGAGCCTCGCGCCTTCCGCCCGCCATTGCCGAAAGCTTCGCATGCAGGTCTTCGGTGCAAGCCTCGAGCCTCCGCCGACGCGCGGGAAAACCCAGTCGAATCCAGGATCCACAGGGTGGACCACTGATTCAACCAGTTCGCGGTTCGCAGCCGGCCGCGCAGCGCGCTTCGCGTCGCGAGGTCAGCCCGGCTTCTTGTCGTCGTCGTCGGCGATGGCGCCGAGGCCCGCCAGGTCTGCGAGCCGGAGCGGGTGGTAGGGCGGCCGGGGCGTGATGGGGTCGGCGGCGTGCCCGCCCTTCTCCGAGAGAATGCGCGCGCAGGTGGCGACGCACGACTTGCCCTGGCAGAAGCCGGTGCCGAAGCCGGTGTATCGCTTCAGTGACTCGAGGTCCCGGTGGCCGCGGCCGATGGCGTCCTCGAGCTCGGTCAAGGTCACGTCCTCACAGCGGCACACCAGAGCCTTGCCCATCACTCTCCTCGATATTCGCAGCGCGCGTCGCAGGTCTCGAACAAGGTTACCTGCTCCAGCGAGGGCAGGGTGGGCTTCATCTTGTCCCAGATCCACTTCACGAGAATCTCGCTGGTGGGGTTCTCGAGGCCGGGTACCTCGTTGAGATAGTTGTGGTCCAGCGTGTCGTAGACCGGGCGCCAGATCTCGAACAGGTCGCCGAAATCCATGAACCAACCGGTCTCGGGGTTGGTGGGGCCGCTGATGGTGAGCTCCACCTTGAAGGAGTGACCATGGAGGCGCGCGCACTTGTGGCCGGTGGGGACCTTCGGCAAGCGGTGGGCGGCTTCGAAGCGGAATTCGTGGATGAGCCTTACGTGATGCATGCTGGTTCTCCGGTACTTAGTACGGGAGGCGCCGCCGCACCAGAGGCGCACGTCAGCAGCCCTCTTCGAAGAGCTCCGGTCGGTACTCGAAGTGCATGGTGTCGAAGTGCGCCCAGCGGCCGCCCCACACGAACCCCTCGGCCTCGAAGGCGTCCACCAGGGCCTGCGGCAGGCGATTGCTCCAGCTGCCGCCGTTGCGCCAGTAGGCGCTGTGCTTCACCGCCAGGTCCACCGCGATGCCGTAGGCGTGGGCGCTCATGCGATCGGTGCCGGCGATCTTCCGATAGTTGTAGGTTCCACCGATGTCGTCGAAGAACTTGCGCACCTCCGGGGCCTTCAGGAGCGGCTCCAGGCGCGCCGCCACCTTCAGGAACGGCTCCTTCACCCGTTCGTGCACCCGCATGCGCACGCCGCCCACGGTCACGGTCACGAGGCGCGCTTCCACCTCCCGGGCGGTGGCGCCGTAGGTCGCGCGAAAGAACGCCTCCACCCGCACCCGACCCGGGTCGTCGTCGGGTCCCTTGGGCGCGGCGATGGGCGTTCCGCGCGCCGGGTAGCGCATGGCGAACATGTCCTCCACGTCGGGGGTCTCCAGACGCTGCTCGGCGGTCTTGGTCTGCCCGTCGTCGAAGGGAACGCGATCGCCGGCCTTGGTGACGAGGGCGCGCCCGGCAAGGTCGAGATCGACATCATAATGGTGTACAATGCACTTGACGCCCCTCGGGAGGGCCGCGTCCTTCCGGCTCTGCGAGGCAGCGCTCGGTACCGTGACCGCAGCTCCCGCATCGACCACCG
>JABFRG010000146.1 GCA_013141295.1 Polyangiaceae bacterium | reverse complement strand
GAACCGCCATCACCGGCAGCCAGCAGGGCGTCACGTTCACCCTCGGTCCGAACCTGGACGTTCGCATCGGGGAACGACTCACGGTCGGTGGCTCGGTGACGTTCTCGCGCACGACCATGTCCGAAACGGACGAGACCGCCGTGCGGTTCAATCCTCGCATCGGCGTGCTCGTTCCTGCCGGTCCGGTGGTCGTTTGGCCGCGGATCGGGCCCACCTTCGGGGCGAGCGACGGCACCTTCTTCAGCGGCCACTCCATCGGTGCGTCTCTCGAGGTCGGCCTGGTCGTTCCACTCACTTCGCGCGTCTTCGTCCAGGCCACGCCCTCGCTCACCTATAGCCACGTCTGGTTCTCCCACGACAACGTGGACATGCTCGGCGTCGGCGTGCGCACGGGCCTCGGCATCGTCCTCTGACGGCACTGCACGCATTGCGCGCCGCGCAGCTCCTTGCGCCAGGGGACCAGCTCAAGCGTCGAGAATTCCTCGCCCGCCACCATGGAACGCGTCGTGCTCTCCGGGCCCCTGCACGAAACCGAGGAGACGACCATGAATCGATTGGCAGGCAAGGTTGCGTTGGTGACGGGCGGCAGCGGCGGCATCGGCGAGGCGGCGGCGCGTCGCTTTCTCGCGGAGGGCGCTCGCGTCATGCTGGTGGACGTCAACGAGGAGGCGCTGATTCGCGTGGCGAAAGCCATCGCTGCGCCCGCCGACAAGTTGGCGGTGTGCGTCGCCGACGTCTCCGTCGAGGCCGACGTGAAGCGCTACGTGGCGGAGTGCGCGAAGCGCTTCGGCGGCGTCGACGTGCTCTTCGACAACGCGGGCATCGAGGGCAAGATCGGCCCCCTGGCCAACCTCGCGGTGGAGGACTTCGACCGCGTGCTGGCGGTGAACGTGCGCGGCGCGTTCCTCGGCATCAAGCACGCGGTGCCGGAGATGGTCAAACGCGGGGGCGGCAGCATCGTCGTCACCTCGTCGGTGGCCGGTCTGGTGGGCTCTCCCGGGCTCTCGGCCTACGTCAGCTCCAAGCACGCGGTCATCGGCCTGATGCGCACCGCTGCCGCGGAGCTGGCGCCCCTGAAGATTCGGGTGAACACCGTCAATCCCGGCCCCATCGACAACCGCATGATGCGATCCATCGAGGACCAAGCGGCGCCCGGCGCCGGCGACGCGGTGAAGGCCAAGTTCACCGCGCTCGTCCCCTGGGGCCGCTATGGCACCAACGAAGAGATCGCCAACATGGCGCTGTTTCTCGCGAGCGACGAGAGCGGCTACTGCACCGGCTCGGTCTTCCTCGCCGACGGCGGTTTCACGGCGATCTGAGCCGGTACGCCCGGGCCCGTCGTTCGGCGCTTCGGGGGGCGCCGTTTCGTTGCTATGAGTGGAAGCTCGATGTCCGAGCCGTCCGCCACGCAGCACAAACTCGCCCGCGCCATGGGGCGCGCCATCTCCGCCTTCGACATGATCCAGGACGGTGATCGCATCCTGGTGGCGGTGAGCGGTGGGAAGGACAGCTACACGCTTCTCCACCTCCTGCGCGATCTGCAGAAGCGCGCGCCGGTGAGCTTCGAGCTCAAGGTGGTGAACGTCGACCAGGGCCATCCCGGCTACCCGGCGCAGACCCTCATCGATTACATGAGCCGCGAAGGCTACGACTTTCGCATGATCCGCGAGGATACCTACTCGATCGTCACCGAGAAGGTCCCGGCGGGGAAGACCTACTGCTCGCTGTGCTCGCGGCTCCGGCGCGGTATTCTCTACCGGGTGGCACGCGAGCTCGGCTGCACCAAGATCGCCCTCGGGCACCACCGCGACGACGTCTTGCAGACGCTCATGCTCAACCTGTTCTTCGCGGGCAAGCTGGGCGCCATGCCGGCCAAGCTCTCGGCCGACAAGGGCAGGCACGTGGTCATCCGCCCGCTCGTGTATTGTGCAGAGAGCGACATTCGCGAGTTCTCCGCCGAGGTGGGCTTTCCCATTCTCCCGTGCGATCTCTGCGGCTCGCAGGAGACGCTGCAGCGCAAGCAAGTGGGCAAGCTCCTCGACGACATGGAGGCCAAGCACCCGGGCGTGAAGCAGTCGATGATCGGCGCGGTGGGCAACGTGTTGCCGACGCACCTCCTCGACCGCACGCTCTGGTCGCAGCTGGGCATCACCGCGGCGCCGGAAGAGGCAGAGAACACCGTGCGCGCCGAGAGCCTGGTGCGCGAGCGGTCCCTGCCGCTGGTGCCCTCGGGGCTCGCCGAATGAGCCAGAGCGCGCGCGCAGGAGGGCTGGGAGTCGATCGCCTTCGGGGGTTGGGTCCCGCCGCGCAAGCGTGCGTGCCGGGCATCTACGCCTGGGCGGTGACGGTGGCGCCGCTGGCGTTCTCCCGCGGCGCCATCTTGCCCGCGCAGATGGCCGCTTGCTTCGCGCTGGTGGCGCTCCTGGGCGCGGCGGTCCTCGAACGTCGCGCCACCTCGAAGGAAGCCCCGCTGAGCGGTGGCACCACCTACCAGGGCCTTTCGGTCTGGGGCTTCGTCGGTATGAGCGCGGTCGTGATGTGCCTCGCAACGCCGCGGGCGATCCACTCCTTCGACGCCGCGCGGGGCGTCGCAGGGGTCATCGGCTGGGCGCTCTATGCATTTTCTTCCTGCGCGCCGGCGGTTCGACCCAAGAGCGACGAAGCGAGAATTCTGCGCGATCCGCGGCTCAAAGCCCGGCGTGGCTCGGTGCGCGACGCGACGGTGGTCGGCTTCGGGGTGGTGTGTGCGGTGGTGCTCCAGGGATTCGGTTGGAGCACCGACGAAAATGAGCGCGCGGTGCTGGTGAAGCTGGTGGGGCTCGCGCTTTCCATCGCCATCGTCGGCGCCACCACCGCCTTCGTCTCGGGCGCAGAACGTTCGCCCAAGCTCCCGGTGTGGACGTTGGTGCGCGGCGGCGTGGTGTGGGTCGTGCTCTTCGTGGCCTTGCTCGCGCTGGCAATCGGACGATACTTGCTCTCGTCGTGAAGTACCTCGCCATCTCTCCGGTCCTCGCGCTCGTCCTCGTCGTTTCGAGCCTCTCAGCGTGCTCGTCCGAAGATTCGTCCAAGGACGCCGGAGCCTCCAGCAACGCCCCGCGATGGGTGGGCGCGAAGGGCGATCGACTGGGCCCTTTGCCCAAGCAGGGCGTGGCGGCGACGGCCACCTTCAGCACCAGCGACGTGTGCGCCGGGTGTCACGTTGCCGCGGACGACAGCACCGCCAACCGCGACGCCAAGGGGCGCAACGTGTCGCCGGTGGGCCTCTGGCGACCCTCGATGATGTCCATGGCCGCGCGTGATCCCTACTACCTCGCGACCTTCGCCGCCGAGCGCGCGCACCGCCCGAACCTCGCGGCCGCGGTCGATCAAGGGTGCACCCCCTGCCATGCGCCGGCCGGCGCCACCGAGCAGAAGCTCGCCGGCAAGACCATCGGCTTCGACACGCTGGTCCGCGAGCAGGCGCCCCACGCCGAGCTCGCACGCGAAGGTGTAGGGTGCACTCTTTGCCATCAGATCACCAGCGAGGGCCTGGGCACCGCGCCCAGCTTCACCGGCGGTTTCGTGGTGGGAACGCAGCGCAAGATGTTCGGGCCGTACTCCGATCCCAACGGGCAGATCATGGAGCTCACCGCCAACTTCGTTCCCACCTACGGCGCCCACATCGAAGACAGCAAGCTCTGCGCCACCTGCCACACGGTGTTCACCAAGGCCATCGACAAGAACGGCAAGACCATCGTCGAGCTCCCGGAGCAGATTCCCTACTTGGAGTGGCAGAACTCGGAGTTCACCACCGAGGGCTCCGGCGGCGCCCGCGGTACCACCTGCGCGAACTGCCACCTGCCGCGGGGTGACGACGACAACCAGCCGGTCACCACCGCCGTGGCCAAGTTGCCCAAGGGCTTGCCCCCGCGAACACCCGTCGGTCGCCATGGCTTCTTCGGCGCCAACGCCTACCTGCTCCGGATGTTCGCCGACAACGTCGAGGCCGCCGGCGCTCTGGCCTCCTCCGCGGACTTCACCGAGGCCGCGCAGCGCACCGAGAAGACCCTCTCCACCGCCGTACAACTGGCGGTGAGCGGCCAGCGCGTGGGCCCGAACGCCGAGGTCGTGGTGAAGCTCACCAATCAGGTCGGCCACAAGTTCCCCACCGGCTACCCGTCGCGGCGCGCCTGGATTCACCTGCGCGCCACCGATGCCAGCGGCAAGGAGGTGTTCGAATCCGGCGGCACCGACGCCTACGGTCGCCTCACCAGCCGCAGCGGCGAGCGTCTCGACGTGGAGGGAGTGGTGCTCCCGCACCGCGATCTGGTGGACGCCG
>JABFRG010000301.1 GCA_013141295.1 Polyangiaceae bacterium | reverse complement strand
CCTCAACTCCCAGGACGAGGTTCGCCAGCAGGCGATGCCCGACCTGCTCGAGCGCACGCACCAGTTCGTGATCGGCGGGATCCTGGAGGAGGTCCGGGGGTTCAACCAGCGACAGCTCGCGGAGGAGATGAAGAAGAGCGAGCTCCTCACGGCCGAGCCCGCGCTCGCGGAGCCTCTACGGCGCCTCGAGGATCACCCGCTGCTCCGCGGGTGCCTCGCTGCCTTCGATCTCGACGCGGCTCACTTCGAGAAGCGGGCCGCGGCATTCGCCGAGATCTTCCAGGGCGACGGCGGCACTCCGGTCGCGGAGGCGAAGGCGGCGCTGCTCGCGTGCGGCGACTACTCGCAACGGAACCGGACGGGGAAGTTCCAGTTCGCGAGTGATAGTCGCGAGGTCTGGCGAGACCTCCTCACGAAGAATGGCAGTCCGGACTTTCCGAAGACCCAGGCCGCGCTGCAGACGCTGCTCGACGCGGTCGCCGCGAGTGACGACGGCCAGGTCCAGGATCGCCTGCGTGGCGTCATCAACCGCTACCTCGCCGAGCGGCAGCAGGCGCGCGCCTTCGACTGGCGGTACTACCTCGTCAGGTATGACGAGATGCGAACGGGAGACAGCGGCCTGTACGCCGGGTCGAACGGGGAGATGGGCTTCAGCGTGTGCATGCTGCGCAAGAGCCAGATGAACAGCTACTACCGGGATCCGTTCCTCTTCGCGATCTACCAGCGGAGCGGAGCCCAGGTGCAAAAGGATGCCGTGGACCCCTGGTTCTACGGCTTCGCTGCCGACGAACGATGGCTCGAGCTCGGGAGCAACGGCGCCCAGATCCGGTGCGTGACGGGAGGCTTCCTCGTGAAGCCACCGACGCTCGCGTCTTGCGGAGCGGCGTTCGAACGCGTCGTGGCGAAGTACGGCATCGATGCCAACGGACTCGTGCCCGTCCCCCAGGAGACCAAAGAGGGCGAACTCTGCGACACCGACGACCGCGTGGAGCTCGGGGTGCGGCTGCTCGCCGATCTCCACGCCATGCAGCCGGGCTGATCCGCCATCGCTGCTAGCCCTCGTCTGGCGCCCGACGGCGCGGTCCCCTCCGCGAGCCCGCCCTGCTTTGCAGGACAAATGATGAACGTGGACGAGATGCGCGAGTCATCCGGCGGGGCGAAGGTGGACCCCAGCGGACGGTTGCCGTGTGAGGTCGGGGCGGTTCCACTGGGGCGCGAGGTGCACCACTCGCATGGGGTCCCGTTCTACGGGTGGAGCGATGGCGCCTCGGTTTTCTCTGGGTTTCTTTGTTGAGGCTCTCCATCCACTCTTAAGAAACGCGTTCGCGCAGCGGTAACGAACGGGGAGCCCGAGCAGAAGCCCCCGAGGAGAAATCCGAGGGGGCTTCCGCGTTTCTGCCCCCACGCGCGTCGTGAGTCACGACGCGAGGGACACGCCGAGATAGGCGCGCAAGGCGAGCTTCGCCTCCCCCTCCATGGCGCGCTCGACGCGGCGGGGGCTGGCTATCGCCGCGAGCAGAATCCCGCTCACCAGGTGCACTGCCGTCCGCGCGACGATGAGCCGACGGGCAGCGGGCCAGGCGGGCGCGAAGGAGCCCAGGAGATCTCCGATGCGCGCCGTGAACGCGTAGCCCCAGGCCGCTCCTGTCCGGTCGAGCAGGCCGGAGACGGACTTCGCAGACCACGCCGCCCGGTAGCCCGGCTCCTCCCGCCACACACGGGCGAAGGCATCCACGACGCGGTCAGCGACCGCGAGAGGATCCGGATCGCCGACCGCGATGGCCGCCTCGATCGCTTCGCCGAGCCGCCGACCATGGCGCTCGAGCAGTCCGTCGAGGAGAGCCTCGCGGCTGCGGAAGTACTGGTAGACGCTGCCCACCGCGGTGCGCGCCTCGAGAGCCACCGAGTTCGTGGTGAGGCCGTCGTAGCCGACGCGATCGAGCACGCGCGCGGTCGCGTCGAGGATCGACTCTCGTCGCAAGACCGCCCGTTGCTGCACGGGCCGACGCGGGGCCTTCGGTCTCGATGCCACGCACGGACCTTGACACAAGTTGAGCTTTTGCTCAAGTTCTAAACATGAGCAATCACTCAACTCCTGCGTTGTACGCCCGGCGCGTCTCTGCGGCTACGACGCCGTCGTCGAGTGCCCGGCTCTCGTTTCTGGTGATCGTCGCCGCCGCGTTCGCCGCGATGTTCCTCCCGACCGGGTGGCGCTGGCCGCTGGCGCTCCCGATTCTCCTGGCAGAGGCGCACCTGTTCGTGACGGCCGCCGAGCTTTGGCGCCGGTCGGTGTTCTGGCCGCTGTTCTTTGCCGCCTTCGCCGTCGGCTTACCGTGGCCGCTCACGTTCATCGCTCCGCTTCTGGCCTACCTCCTCCTTTGCCTCGCTTGGCCTCGCGCGAGGCCGACACGCGGCTGGCTCGCGCGCGGGCGGTTCTCGCGCGCCGCGGTCGCCTGGATGATTCCGACGATCGTGGCGAGCTCGGGTGCGCTGCTCGGCTGGGTGCTGCTGTTGCGACCCGACCTCTCGGACCTCGTTCCGCTCATTCCGCGCGGAGGCGTGGCGGGGCTCGTCGCGGTCGGGCTCGCGTTCTCCGTGTTCAACGCCCTCTGGGAGGAGCTGATCCTCAAGGGGATCCTCTGGCACGGCCTCGAGGCTCTGTTCGCGCGCGGGTGGGCGGTGAACGTCGTGCAGGCGGTGCTCTTCGGCGTGATCCACTACGGCGGCTTCCCGCGCGGTCTCGTCGGGGCCGTGATGGCGGGCATCTACGGCTTCGCCATCGGGCTCATCCGCGAGCGCTCGGAGGGACTCCTTGCCCCCGTGGTCACGCACTTCTTCGCGGACGCGACCATCTTCGTCATCCTGTATCTGCTCTCCGTGGGGGTGGTCGCGACGTGAGCGCCGCTCTCTGCGCGCGCGTCGAAACCTCGATGAGGCTCAAACCTGCGCTGCGCCGCCGTCGGCGAACACTTCGCCGCCGGTCATGTAGCTGCTGTCGTCCGACGCGAGGAACAACGCGACCGCCGCGGTCTCTGCAGCCTCGGCCGTGTGCCCCAGCGGGATCTGCGACACGAGGGGGTCGAACATCGTGTCCTCAAGGGCGGCGCCGCTGGCCGTCGTCGAGGAGCCCGTCGAGAGAATGTTCACCAGGCCGGGCGTGACCGTGGCTCCCGGCGACAGGACGTTGACGCGGATGCCGGTCCCCTTCAGATCGAGCGCCCAGCAGCGCGCGAAGCTGCGTAGCGCGGCCTTCGTCGCGCTGTAGACGCTGAACGCGGGCGCCCCCGTCGACCCCGCCGTCGAGCCGTTGAGGATGATCGAGCCTCCCGCGCGCAGGAGCGGAAGCGCCTTCTGCACCGTGAACAGCACGCCCTTCACGTTGATGTCGAAGGTCTGGTCGAACGACGCCTCGCTGATGCTGCCGAGCGGCGCGAAGGCGCCGACGCCCGCGTTCGCGAACACGACGTCGAGGTGCCCTTTCTCGCTGCGGATGGTCTCGATGATGCGGTCGAGCTCGTCGAGCTTCGTGACGTCGCCCTGGAGCGCGCGTACGTCGTGACCGATCTCGGCCACCGCTTTGTCGAGCTCCGCCTGGCGCCGCCCGGTGATGAAGACGAACGCGCCTTCCTTCACGAAGCGCCGCGCCGTTGCGAGGCCGATGCCGCTGTTTCCGCCGGTGATGAGAGCGATTTTTCCTGCGAGCCTGTCCATGGGAATCTCCTTGCTGGGTAGCTGGACGGGCAACATGCGTCGGCACTCTCATTTGTGCTAGTATGCACCTTTTGGTAAGTACCCAGGAGCCGACCGATGGCGCAGAAATTGAGTCCCTTTTCGTGTGGTCTCGAGGCCGCGATGGTGGTGCTGGGCGGCAAGTGGAAGCCGCTGGTCCTCTACCACCTGAGCCAGAGTACGCTCCGCTACGGTGAGCTCCAGCGCGCGTTGGGCACCGTCACCCACAAGGTGCTGATCCAACAGCTGAAGGAGCTCGAGGCCGATGGCATCGTGAAGCGCGTCGATCACGGCGAGATTCCGCCGCGCGTCGACTACTCCCTCACGGGCTTCGGAAAGACCCTGGCGCAGGCGCTTGCGCCGCTCTGCCAATGGGGAACCGACCACGTTCGCGAGATCGCGCGGGTGGCGGCGCGACGCGAGCCGCGGGCCACGTCGGCCTGACCCGTGCCTTCACTCGTGCCTCCGCGCTATGCTCGCGCGGACCATGGCACGCATCTTCGTTACGGGTTCCGCCGATGGGCTCGGTCGCGCCACCGCGCTGACGCTCCTCGGCGAAGGGCACGAGGTCGTCGTCCACGTGCGCGCGA
>JABFRG010000088.1 GCA_013141295.1 Polyangiaceae bacterium | reverse complement strand
GTCGCTCCGCACCTGGCGCCGGGCCTGCTCGAGGTCGGCCTCGGCCTGCCGCGCGTCGGCGCGGGACGCCGCCACCTGGTTCGGTACCGAGATGTCGAAGATGGGCCCCGAGAGGATGACCGTCGCCGAAGCCGATCGGGCGTTGATGAGCGGGTCGGTGCGGTCGTACTGCGAGAAGCGGTACGAACCGTCGAGGTTCAGCGCCAGGGTGGGCAGGTACTTCGAGGCCGACGCACTGGCCTCGGCGCGCTGCTGCTCGAGCGAGGCTTTGGCGACGGCGAGGCTCTTGTGGTTGGTCTCGGCTTGCTGCATGGCGTGGCTCACGTCGGAGGCTTCCCCGCGCACGTCTTGCAAGTGCGGGACCGCGATGCTCACCTTCGACGCCGGGTCGAGGCCCAGTAGCGTGGCGAGAATCGTCCGCCCGTCTTGTGCATCTTGCTCTCGGCTGGCCAGATCGCGGCGCGCGGCTTCCAGGCGCGAGATGGCCCGCAGCTCTTCCACAGCCGGCTGGATCTGCGATTTGACCAGGGCTTTGGCCAGCAGGACGAACTTCTCCCGCTGGGTGGTGGTGGCCACTGCTAGCTCCCGTAGTTGCTCCAGGAACACCACGTTGAGGTAGGCGGTGGCCACGTCGCCCACCAGCGAGGCCTCGGTGTTGTCGGCGGAGAGCGCCGCAGTCTTGTGAATCGCGTCGGCAGCGTCCACGGCGTTGCTGGTCTTGCCGAAGTCCCAGATGGTCCACTGCACGCCCACGCGACCGGTGACCGACACGAAGTGGTTCACGTACTCGAACACGCCCGTGCGCGGCGGAGCCTGCGCTTGCGTGTCACGCGACGTGGTGGCGCTGCCGGCCAGACTTCCGCTCATGGTGGGAAAGTACGGAGCGCGCGCCACCGATGCCCGGGCGTCGGCGGCCTGCGCCTTGGCCCGGGCCGAAGCCAGCACCGGCGCCTGCTTCCGGGCCAGCTCCACCGCCCCGCGCAGCGTGAGCGTCTCCGCCGCGGCGCTCGAGCCGAGGCACGTGAGGAGCAGCGCGCAGCTCGCGCTCAGAAGGTTTCGCAGGAACGGTCGAGGCCGGGAGGGAACGAGCATCGTGAAGCCACACGTTCATCGCAAACATCGGGCCGTGGGAGAATGCGACGACCGCACGGCAAAATTCCGTCGAGCCTCCGCAGCACGTCGATCTCCGGCGCCGGCGCCCGCCTCGCGTCCGTGCATGTTCAACGGAATCCGTTCGGACCGCGCTTCCGCCGCCAGCACCCGGACCGCGGGAGGCTCGCGCCTCCGGAGCGACGGGAGCGCAGGTAGAATCTTCCAGGCGCGGCGGTACACGCGAGACTGGTGCGCCGCGGCTCGCATGATCCAGGGGTGCGGACCGTGGTCGGCGCCGATCCTGTAGGCCGATGTGGAACCGAAAACGCACCCGCGCGCGAAGCTTCCGCCGGCGCTGAAGCCTCTTCAAAAGGGCGGGTAGCAATCGTAGTTACGCCCCTCGCGAATGCGGCCACCCTCGAACACGAGGATGGCCGCGATCTCGGCGCGCAGGGTGCTGCCCACCGGCGTCTCGCCGAGCTGCACGAGCAGTCGGGCGCTCCAGGAGATCTCCAGGAGCACCTGGTTCCCGCGGGCGATGACGTTGCGTATACGGTAGCGCTGCTCGGTCACCGCGCGCTGCCCGCGCTCCGCGGCCTCGAGGATGGCCGCCAGATCGCGGGTGGCTCCGCCGGGCACGAGGCGGTTGGGCAGCTCGGTCAGGACCACGTCCGGGTGAAAGTGCTCCGCCAGCGCCGCCCCGGTGGCGCCGGACTCGACGGCGGCAACGTAAGCCTTGGCTCGCTCGATCAACGCATCTTCGTTCATGTGTGAACCTCCATATTCCACAACCTTGGTTGTACATATGGTCCCTCCGGCCGCTCGTCCAGTCCAGTGGCCGGGTTCGTGGTACAGGCGAGGCATGAAGGAGAAGGAAGTCTCCCTGGCGCAGCTGGACCTCGCCTACCTCGGTCAGTTCGTGGGGCTCGCTGCCAACGAGGCGGTGCTGCGCGAAATGGAGCGGCTCGGCATGCCGCACCTTCGCCCCTCGCACGGGTACCTGGTCCAGCGACTCCTCGAGGCGCCGCAGGCCATCGGCGATCTGGCGCGCCAGCTCGGCATCACGCAACAGGCGGTGTCCAAGAGCGCCCGCGAGCTCGAAGCCCTCGGCTACGTGCAGGTGGCGACCGGCGAAGACGCGCGGGTGCGCATGGTGTCGCTCTCTCCCAGGGGCCGCCGGTGCGTGGCCACGACCCGGGCCGTTCGCGAGAAGCTCGACGCGAAGCTCGCGCGGACGCTCGGGGCGGCGCGGCACCGGGCTGCAAAGGCGGTTTTGGTGGAGGCACTCGAGGCTCTGGGCGGCGCCGAGAGCGTGCGAACCCGACGCGTGCGACCGCCCGCCTGATACACTCGCGTCATGGAGCGTGAGCTCATCGCAGGGTTACACGCGGCAGCGCGCCGCTACTGCATCGACGCGCACGCCGAGCGAGCCCGAAGGTATGCCGCGCTGGACCAGGGGGGCGGCGGATACGATGCCACTTCCGGTCGGTACTCTCGCTCCGCACGCGACCTCTTTCCGCGCTACCAGCAGCTGCGAGCGATGCAGCTCGCGGTGGAGCGCTTCGTCGCCGAAGACTTCACGTCCCTCGCCGACGCCCGACGCCGCCTCTCGGATGCCATCGAGGCCGCCCAGATCGACAACGTCGCGGTGCGCGCCGACCCGGTCTGCAGCCGCGCCGCCGAGGAAGAGAGCGCGGCGCTCTTGCGGCATCTGGCGGCCCTGGACGAGGACCTGCTCTGGCGCACGGCTCCGCTTCCCTTCTGCCGCGTGCTCTCCCCGCAAGAGACGGACGGGCGGAGGGAGACGCTCAGCGCGCGCTACGGGGTCTGGTACGGAGGCGTGGTCGACGCGCTACCGAAGCACGCGGGCGTTCCGTCCCATCTCACCTTCGTCCTCTCGCGCCTGCCCGACCCCACGGGCCCGTTGCAGGCGCTGGTGGCGCCGATGGCTGCGCGCATCACCGAGCTGAACGAGCTCACCGAGAGCTTCGAGCTGGAGGTCGTCCTCGCCACGTTCACCCACTCCGAGGGGTTCTGGTTTCCGGCCGATCTCGGGTGGATGGTCTACGCGTCACACGAGGACACCCTGACCGTCGCCGGCGAGCCGCTGGTCTCGGCAGTGCGCGCCCATCACGCCGGCTGGTTGGCGCACCTGGCTCGCTAACGTTTTTCCGGCATGGACAAAGGGGCGCGGAAGGAAAACCATGGGGAATGTCCTGCGCCCACGGCCTGGTCCCGAGCGAATCCATCTTCTCCATCGATGCATCGAGCCTGGCCTTCGGGCCCGGCGCGGTGGCCGAGGCAGGCGCGCAGCTGGCCGCGCTGGGCGCCCGGCGCGTGGCGGTGTTCACCGACCCTCGGGTGGCCAAGCTGGAGCCGATGGCGGTGGTGCGCGCATCGCTGGCGGCCGCCAACGTCGACTTCGAGGTGTTCGAAGACTGCCACGTGGAGCCGAAGGATGCATACCTCACCGATGCGATCGCGTTCGCGCGGGAGGGACGCTTCGACGGGTACCTCTCGGTGGGTGGCGGCTCGGCCATCGATACCTGCAAGCTGGCAGCGCTCTATGCGACCTATCCGGCGGACCTACTGGCCTACGTCAACGCGCCGGTGGGCGAAGGCCGCGCGGTTCCCGGGCCCCTACCACCGCACGTGGCGTGCCCCACCACCTCCGGCACCGGGAGCGAGTGCACCGGCATCGCGGTGTTCGATCTCCGCGAGCGCAACATCAAGACCGCGGTCGCGTCGCGTCGCCTGCGCCCCACGCTGGCCCTGGTGGACCCGACGTTCACCGCCAGCCTGCCCGCCGAGGTAGTGGCGGCGAGCGGCTTCGACGTGCTGTGCCACGCGCTGGAGTCGTTCACCGCGCGGCGCTTCGATACCCGCGCCCGCCCCGCATCGGCGACGCTCCGGCCCATGAGCCAGGGGCAGAACCCGTGGAGCGATCTGGGGAGCCGTGAGGCGCTGCGCCTGGCCGGCACGTTCTTCGTGCGCGCGGTGTTGGACGCGAGCGACGCCGAGGCCCGCGCCGGCCTCTCGTGGGCCGCGACCCTCGCGGGCATCGCCTTCGGGAACGCCGGCGTGCACCTGCCGCACGCCATGTCGTACGCGGTCGCCGGCCTGGTGCGCGACTACCGTGCGCCCGGCTATCCCGATCACGGCCCCATGGTGCCCCACGGCGTGTCGGTCATCGTGTCGCGCTGGGCCGGTGACGGCGGTGGCGCGGAACACGC
>JABFRG010000590.1 GCA_013141295.1 Polyangiaceae bacterium | reverse complement strand
CGCCGAAGTCCGTGAGCTGCACGGTGTTACCGGCCTTGAGCAGGAGGTTCGACGACTTGATGTCACGGTGAATGAGCCCGTTGGCGTGCAAGTGCGCCACCGCGTCGCAGGCCTGAAGGAGGATGCCGATGGCTTTCGCGTAGCGGGCTTCGTCGAAGACCGTGGCCCCTTCGATCCACTCCTGGAGCGACTGCCCTTCGACGAAGTCCATGACGAAGAACGGGATGCCCTGGTAGTCACCGGTGGCATAGATGGGCACGACGTTGGGGTGGGGGCACCGGGCCATGGCGCGCACTTCGTTCTTGAAGATGGCGCCGTCGAGATCGTCCGAGCCGAGGTCGCAGGAGACGAACTTGATGGCGACCCAGCGCTCGAGATCGTCTTGCCATGCGCGATACACGACGCCCATGCCGCCGCGCCCGACGATCTTGTCGAGCACCAGGTGGGGAGCGACCCGAACGCCGGGTCCCAGCGGAGCGCCCGGCTCCACGGCGCGAATGGTGCTGTCCGAAAGCAGTGTGGCGTCCGACGAGGCATCGGTGGCGGCGAATGCGGTGAGAGCGGGTTTGGTCATCGAAAGTGGAGAGGCCGTGCACGGGTCGTCTCGCTCGACGTACGGCCGAAACCCGCCAAGGAACGCAAGCCGCGTACCAGAGCTAACCGCTCGAAATGTCGGGCACGCGCTCGAGAGCGGCGCGCACGAGTGCCTCAGGTCGCGGGCGAAGGGACGGTTTTGCCTCAGCGGCCAGCGGCGCGGACCTCACAACAGAAGAGCGGGCGCCCCTCGAGGGTGCGCCCGCTTCTTCACTTCCCTGTGGTCTCGATCAGAACGTCGAGAAGAGATTCCCGCCCTTGCCGCCCACCGCGAAGTGCGTCGCGTCTGCGGCGTAGCCCGAGTAGAGGACCTGGTTGTTGCCGAGAGCCGCCACCGACGCGCTGGCGTCGGTCCAGGTGACGCCACCATCCTCCGTCTTGAGGAGCAGCGCTTTGGTCGTGTCCTGGGCGCCCACGGCCCAACCGTGGGTACCGTCCGGCGCGAAGAAGATGCTGTTGATGAAGGTGTTGTCGTTGGTCGAGAGTGTCGGCAGGGTCGCCTTCTTCCACGTCGACGTCGCTCCCGCGGAGGCGTTGGTCGAGTAGTAGATGTACGCGCTGTTCGCCTGGAACACCTGACCGCCGGCTGCGAAGCAGTGATCCTTCGAGATGCACGTGAGCGTCGTCGGACCGTTGTTGCCCGCCGCCTCTTCTGCCGTGAGCTTGGCGATGTGGAACGTCTTGCCCTGGTCGGTGGAGATGCAGATGCCTGCGCCGTCGGGTGCCTTCGTCTGGTTCACGACGCCCGCGCCGTAGAGGATGATCTCGGCGTTCCCTGCTACATAGCCAGCTTGCACCGGACGCGGCGCGACGGAGTAGGCGACCTCGGTATTGCAGATGGTCGGGTCGGCAGCCTTCTTCGCCTGCAGATCCGACGGAGCTTCGGGAGACCCTCCCGGCGACCAGGCGGTAGCCCAAGAGGTCGAGTCGGTGAGCGTCGGCGTCGTCGCCGTGTAGATGAACGAGTTGCGCATCTGGACCCAAGTCGTGCCGTCGAAGCCGAAGCCATACTGCGCGTTGAGCGCCATGTCGCTCGGCTGCGCAGTACCGAGCTTCACCTTGGTCCAGCTCGCGGCAACCGTCGGGTCACCGGTCGCCGAAACGAACCCGTGCGGGGCCTTGTCGAGGCGGGCAACGAGCTTGTCGCCCACCTTGGAGAAGCCGAGTATGTCCACGTCGCCGATGAGGCCGACGAGATCGGCGAGCGCCTTGTCGGAGACGACGAGCCGGGCTGCATTGACGGACTTGGTGTCGAACGCGGAGACGTGCGTCTTGTCGGCGGAGCTGCCGGTCGCGGACAGAACACAGGAGGTGGCGCCCGGCGCACAGTAGATGCCGGTGACGCGTTCGTCGGTGAGCCCGTCCACCTTGTGGATCGCGGTCGCGGGCGTCGTGATGGGGGTGCCGCCATCCGGGTCGGTCTGACCGCCGTCACCCGCGGGATTGGTCGTCCCCGAATCGTCCCCGCCCGCTTTCTCCACCGGCTGACACGCTGCAACGAGGCCGACGCTGGCCACCGTCGCGGAAAGAAGGATCAGAGCCGTAAGTTTTAGAGAAGTTTTCACGCGCGATGTCTCCTTGGAGCGGGTCGGAAACGACCCATGTCCCCTTGAGCAACCGCCGTGCCCCGAACCAACCTCCGTTTCCTCGCAGTTTCCGGGGGGGCGGCACACGCGCAAGGCGGGCGCGCCCAGCGCGCGCCCAGCCCACTCGCCCTCCGACGACTCATCGCGACGGTCCGCGCGCCGGCAGCAAGAGGGCGCTGCTGCGGTCAGCGGCCGGCGTCGCGGTAGGGCGCGGCGGAGGGAACGCTCTGCTTCAGCTCCGCGAGCTTCCGACGTACCGCGCGATAGCGAGTCGCGTTGCGCGCGAGGCCGGCCAAGGGCGCCATGGCGAAGAAGACGAACCACCCGCGGAAGAGCAGGGCGTTGATGCCGACCATGGCCACGGTACCGATGGCGAGCGGGACTAGCGTGCGACGCAAGCGCACGAGCTCGCGCGTGAGCTCCGCCTGCAGCTCGTGCGGCTCCACGGTGTCAGCGAGCTTCTGTCCGCACTCGTCGCACTCCACGGCGTGCGCCGGCAACGGCACCGAGCACATCGGACACTCTATGGGCGCCGCGAAGGTAGACACGAGACTGCGGTTACCCACCCCGGAGCCGGCCGTCAAGACCGCTCGCGTCTGGTAGGCTGCGGGAATGTTCGGCAACAAGCGGCGCGCGAAGGAGCGGCTCGAGAAGCTGGCGGCTCACGTGGAGGCGGCGCGCCACCTGGACGCGCCCGGCGAGACGGCGGTCAAGCGCAAGCACGTGGAGCTCACGCGAGCGCTCAACGCCCTCCTGGACGAAGTGCTCATGGACGACCCCGCCGGGCGGACCCCGGAGCAGGACGCCTTGGTGGAGCTGGCGGTGAGCGTGAACGCGGCGCTCGAGAAGCGCGTCGCCGCGGCCTCCCAGGGGGCGGCGGCGGAGGCCGAGGCGGTGGCAGCTCGGAAGGTCGGGGCGGAGATCGAGCCCTGTCGATGCGGGAGCGGCGATCTGCTGGTGCGCACCCATGCCACGGTCGACTTTGCGGGCGGCAACAACGTGTCGCATGCTTCGCTGGAGGTCTGGGTGATCGTGTGCACGGCCTGCGGCGAGGTGCGCTTTCGCACGCCGGAGTCGCCGGCGGCGCTTTCGAGGACCGGAAGGTATCAGCGCATCGCGGCGGGCCGTCACCTGCGCGGCGGGCCGTTCCGCTAGCCCGGATTATTCATGGGCCGGCAGGCGAATGGCGCGAGGCGCGGGAAAGACGGGCGCACGCCGGATCGCAGACCCGAGGCGGACTGTTGCTCCGCCTCCGGGTCGAGAACCGCCGTACGCCCGAGATTTCCCGATGCATCGCGACATGCAGCCCCGGAACCATGAATAATCCGGGGCTAGGCTACTTCAGCACCTGGAAGGCCCGGGCCTCGGTGGCGGAGCCGTAGAACGCGCCGACGCGGTAGTAGTAGATGCCGCTGGTGGAGGTGACGGTGGCGATGTCGGCGGCGGTGATCTTCGCGAAGCCACCGATATTGGGCGTCATGCGCGCGTCGTTGCCGTTGTACGAGGACGAATAGCTGTAGGTGACGGAGTTGGCTTCGCTCGGGGGGTCGCCGGTGATCTGCAGCTTGTGCGGGCCCTCGCACATGGTCTGGTTGGTGGTCCAGTCGATCTCGAAGGAGCCGCCGTTGCGGAGATCGGCCACCGCGCAGGTGGGTGTCACCGCGTCCATGGTGCATCCGCCGGCCACGCGCGTTGCCGGGAGGAGCGGCGTGGTCGGGCAGGTACCCGTCCCGCCACCACCGCCTGCGGCCTTGGCGTACCGAATCGTGACCGTGTACGCCGTGGGGTTGTCCTTGGAGTACACACCGAGGACGTACTTGCCATTGGCGGAAGGGAGCGCCGCCTTCGCCGGCTTGTTTGCGGTGCCATCGGAGGCGAGCACCTTGATGTTGCCGTCGTAGATCGCGACGTCCACGTCGGCGCCGTCGGTCCAGTCCACGCTCACGTCGAGGGTCCCCGGCTGCCCCAGCGTGAACGCGAACACATCGAGATCCCCGGTGTACTTCGAGCCGTCGTTGCCGCCCTTGGCGAGGGTCCCGCGGATGGTCAGGGTCTCGTCGCCGGAGAATGCGCCGAGATCCTGCGCGCCGGCCACCGTGGGTCCGTCGTTCGGCTCACGTTCGTCGACGCTCACGGTCGCCTCCGTGGTGCCG
>JABFRG010000047.1 GCA_013141295.1 Polyangiaceae bacterium | reverse complement strand
AGCGGGCAGCCTTCGCCGACACCAAGGTGAAGGAGCTCGAGCCCAAGCTGGTGAGCGTGGTCTACGTGGTACCGCGCCCGGAGCTCGGCTTGGTGGTGGAGCAAGACGGCACCGATCTCGGGCGCGCCGCCTGGGGCACGCGCATTCCGGTGGACCCGGGGGCCCACCAGCTCCGGGTCTCGGCGCCGGGCTTTCGCAGCTGGAGCGCCAGCGTCTTCGTGGAACGAAGCGATCAGCGGATCCAGGTGCCGCCGCTGCGCCGCACGGTGACGACCTCCCCGGCCGCCGAGCCCGAGGCCCGCAGCGGCGGTCTGCGACTGGTCGGCGTGGGCCTGCTCATCGCTTCCGGGGCCGCCGCCGCCGGCACCCTCGTCCTGGGCGGCGTGGCCAAGCTCGAGAACGACACGGCCCGCCGTGACGAGTGCGGCCCCACGTCGTGCTCGCCCGAGGGCAGCCGCCGCATCGACCGCGCGACGGCGTTCGGCAACGTCGCCACCGCCCTCGGCGTGGGTACGGTCGTGCTGCTCGGCGCCGGCCTGGTGACCTTCTTTCTCGGAGGCCCCAGCGCCAGCCGGAATGCCGAAGGCGGCCCGGTCCTCCGTTTCTAAAGCGCCCGGTCGGGTATTCGCCAGGGGCCCGCGGTTCGCGTTTCCGCGGGGGAAAATCCGGGCTAGAGTCCGACCGCATGCAGCGGAAGCTCCTCCTCACGGTAGCGCTCGGACTCGGCCTCGTCGCCGGCGTTCCCAGCTCCGTCGTGTACGCGCAGCCGGCTCCGTCCAGCGAGAACAAGCTCCTCCTGCGCGGCCAGTCGCTGTTCGACGACCAACAGTACGAGGAGTCGATCCAGACGCTCTCGGCTGCGCTCCTCCGCCCGAGCAACACCAAGGAGCAGAAGATCGCCATCTACCGGCTCCTGGCGCTCAACTACATCACCATCAACCGCAAGGAAGAGGCCGAGAGCGCCGTGCGCGGCCTGCTGGCGCTCGAGCCCGAGTACGCGCTGCCGGCCAAGGAGTCGCCGCGGTTCCGTAACTTCTTCGCGGAGGTGCAGAAGAAGTGGGAGGCCGAGGGGCGCCCGGGGCTCGTCACCGTCGACAAGCCGCCGCCTCCGGCCGTGGTGCTCCGTCACTCCGTCCCTTCGGAGGCCAAGCACGACCAGTCCATCGAGGTGCGCGCGCGCATCGAGGACCCGGGCAAGCGCGTGGCGTCGGTGAAGCTCTTCGTGCGCGCCGGCTCCAAGGGCAAATTCGAAGAACGCCCCATGAGCGGCACCGGCCTGGTCTCCGCGACCATCCCCGGAACGCTCGTGAAGCCGCCGCTCCTCGAGTACTACCTGGAGGCCTTCGACGAAGGCGGCCTGCCGGTCGCGACCCGAGGCGACGCCGAAGATCCCCTCCGCATCGTGGTGCCCGAGCCCTCCAAGGGCTGGGTGCTCCCGGTGGCCATCGGCGGCGGCGTCCTCGGTGCGGCCGCCATCGTGGGCATCCTGGCGCTGGCCGGCGTGTTCAAGTCGAGCTCCAGCACGCCACCGCCGCCCGGCGGCGGCGGACGTTCCACCGTGACCATCATCGTCGGAGAGTGACGTGAACGAACCGAAGACCGAGGGCGGCGGCGCCATCAAGCCCACCGAGCTGCGCTTTCCCTTCTTGCTGGTGGACACCACCGCAGAGGAGGCCGACGTGCTGAGCTCCGAGCTCTTCGACCTCGGCGCGCAGGGCGTGGAAGAGCGCGACGCCACTACGCTGGTGAAGGCTCGAAAAGCCGACAAGGTCACGCTGGTGGCCAGCTTCGCCACCCACGAAGAAGCGGAAGAGGCCCGCGCGGCCGTCGATCCGGCGCTCGATCCGGCCATCGAAGAGATCATCGGCGACGGCTGGCGTGACGCGTGGAAGGAGCACTTTCGTCCGTTCCTCCTGTGCGACGGCGTGGTGGTGCGGCCGCCGTGGGAGACCTACGAGGCCAAGCCCGGTGAGCGGATCCTCGAGCTCGAGCCGGGCCGCGCCTTCGGCACCGGTCTGCACGAGACGACGTCGCTGGTGGCCCGGGCCATCGCCAGCACCGACGTCACGAACAAGCGCGTGCTCGACGTGGGCACCGGCAGCGGCATCCTCGCGCTGCTCGCGCTCCTTCTCGGCGCGGCCCACGCGGTGGCCATCGACAACGATCCGGACGTCCTCGACGTCGTCCGCGAGAACGCCGAGCGCAACGGCCTCGGGGCCAAGATCGACGTGGGCAACCAGGACGTGACCGAGCTCACCGAGGTCTTTCCGCTGGTGGTGGCCAACATCGAGGCGCGCGTCCTCATCCCCATGGCCGGCGCCCTCGGCGATCGCGTGGGGAGCCGCGGCACGCTGGTGCTCTCCGGCATTCTCGTGCCGCAGAAGGCCGACGTGCTCGCGGCGTACCCGGGCTTCTCGCTGGTGTCGGCTCCGGAGAAGGGCGAGTGGATCTCGCTCGTGCTTCAAAAGAACGCCTGAGCCACTCGGCACCATGCGACGCGCCAAGGTCAGCGGCTTGCGCTCCGGCACCATGACCTTGCCGGCTGCCGTCTCTCATCATCTGGGCCACGTCCTGAGGCTTCGCTCCGGCGACACGTTCACTGCCTTCGATCCGGCCGCGCGGACCGAGGCCGTCGCCACGGTCGTCGGCGAGGGCGACAGCGGCATGACCATCGAGGTAGGCATCTGTGGCCCGGGCGCGGTGGTGGCGACCGAGACCCTCGCGCTCGTGCAGGGTCTTCCCAAGGGCGACAAGGCCGACGCCATCGTGCGCGACGCGACCGAGCTGGGGGTCTCCCAGGTGACGTTCGTGGCCACCGCGCGCAGCATCGTCAAGCTCGACCCCGCGCGTGCAGAGGCACGGCGCGAGCGATGGCAGCGCATCGCCGAGGAAGCCGCGCGCCAGTGTGGTCGCACCGACGTGCCGACGGTGAACGGCCCGATCACGCTGGAGGCGGCGCTGGGAGCCTTCGGCGACACCGCACGCTTCACGCTCTACGAAGAAGCGACGGTGCCCCTCGGCCCGCTGCTGGCCGGGGCGCTCCCGGGTCCGGTGGCGTTCCTGGTGGGCCCGGAGGGTGGTCTCGCGGCCGACGAAGTACGTTCCGCCGAGGCCCTCGGCTGGAGAACCGTGTCGATAGGACCCTTCGTGCTTCGAACCGAGACGGTGGCCGCCGCGGTGCTCGGTGCGGTGCGCGTGCTCGCCACCCTCGAAGATACGTGTATTCCACAGTAACGCGTTGACGGCCCGGGTGCCGGCCCGCACGATACCGCGATGGATCCCATCACGGCTCTCTTGTGCGGCGCGGGTAGCGCGTTCCTCCTCCTCGGCGAGCGCGGAGCCACCATCTCGGCGCTCGTGCTCTGCGCGGCGTTCTACGGCGTGTACCGCGCGACCCGCTCCCGTGCCGCACTGGGCCTCATGGCGCCGCTGATCCTGGCGTTCGTCCTCCAGGCGTTCTGGCGACTCGCCGGCGGCGACGTACGCGAAGGTTTCGTGCATGATGCACCAGCTTTCCTGGGCGATCTGGTGTTCGCAGGAACGCTCATCGGCCTCGCCATGGTCATGCGCGCGGGCATCGGCAAGGGCCTCGTCGGGCTCGTGGCGGCCACCCTGTGCGCGGCCATCCTGGCGCGGGTCTTCGCGGCGGCGCTGTCGCTCGGTTCCGTCGACGTGCGTTCACTCGTCCCCTTCTTTTCGTCGGGGTTCCACGCGCTCATGCAGGAGGGTCGGGTGTTCGTCGCCGCCGCTCTCCTGGTCCTGGGCGCCAAGCTCGGTGGTGCCCCCGCGCCGCGGCCGGTGGGTCTGGTGCTCGGCGCTGCTGGCATGACGCTCCTGGTCGCCACGCTCGGCACGCAGGTCGGTACCAAGACGTTCGCCGACGCCCTCCCCTGGCTCGGCTGGCTGGTGGGCTGGGTGCTCACCGCGGTGGGCGTCGCTTCACTGGCGCGCAACGGCGCGGGTGCTGCCGGCTGGGTGGGTCTCGGCCTGGTCGTCCTACAGATTCCCGTGGGCGGAATCCTCACCGTCGCGATGACCGAGGAGATGCGCTACGCGCGGCCCGACGTACACCCCATGACGGTCTCCGCGTTCCTGGGCTTCGGTGGCGTGGCCATCGCAGCCTTCGCGGGAAAGGGCTCGCCGCTCCCCCGGGCTCGCTTCACGGCCGCGTGCCTGATGCTCGCCAGCGCGCACGGGGCGCTCGTCCAGCTCGCCACCATGGGGCTTCGGGTGCGGCATGCGCCCGGCTGGGGCGCGATCATGGGTACGCTCTACGACCTTGGCCTCCCGCTGCTCGCGGCGTACCTGGTCTTCTTCGCAGCGCCGCCCAAGACCGAAGAACCCTAGCCCCGAAAACGGCACCGGCGCCGACTCGGAGAGTGGGCGCCGGAGCGAGAGCACGACAGCTGCAGCTCTCGTTACTCGATGTGCAGCTCGACGCGACGGTTCTTCTTGCGGCCGTCTTCGGTGTCGTTGCTGGCGATGGGCTTGTCCTGGCCGAAGCCGACGCTGGTGAGGCGCGCGGCGTCGATGCCGTTCTTGGTGAGCCACTTGACCACCGAGGCGGCGCGGTCCGCGGAGAGCTTCTGGTTCCGCTTGGCGTCGCCCTTGTTGTCGGTGTGGCCTTCGACGCGCACCTTCTTGATCTCGGTGTGCTCCTTGAGAACCTTGAGGACGCCCTGGAGCACGTCGTCGGTCTCCTTGCCGCCCTGGATATCGGCGCTGCCGGTCTTGAACTGCACCTGCTCGCGGATCTTGATGACGCCGTTCTGCACCGCGGCCACCGGGCAGCCGTTCTTCTCCGGATCGGCGTTCTTGGGGCCGGCCGCGTCGGGGCACGCGTCCTCGCCGTTGGCGATGCCGTCCTTGTCGCGGTCGGCGTCCACCGGGCAGCCGTTGGTCTTGGGGTCCGAAGACTTCACGCCGGCCACTTCGGGGCATGCGTCCTCGGTATCGACCACGCCGTCGCTGTCCTTATCGGAAGGGCAGCCGTTCTTCTTGGGGTCGTCGTTCTTCACGCCCGGCACGTCCATGCACGCGTCGGCCGAGTCGACGATGCCGTCGCCGTCGCGGTCTTCGACCTTGGGAACCGGGCAGCCGTTCTTCTTGGGGTCGTCGCTCTTCACGCCCACCACGTCGGCGCACGCGTCGTCGGTGTCGAGCACACCGTCGCCGTCGCGATCGGTGACCTTGGGGGCTTCGGCGGGGCAGCCGTTCTTGCCGGCCTCGTCGCTCTTGACGCCGGGCACCTCGCGGCAGTCGTCGTCCTGATCTTCGATGCCGTCGGCGTCCTTGTCGAGCGCCTGGAAGGGCATCCACTCGAGGCCGAGGATGAAGCGGTAGTCGGGCGTGCCGTAGGCGTCGGTGAGACCCACGCCGATGCCCGCGCCGCCCCGGAACGCACCGAACATCCCGTGCGCGCCCAGGAGCGCCTCGGTGGGCGAGCTGCGGTGATGCCAGAGCTGGCTGTTGGCCACCGTGGTGGCGCCGTAGAACTCCGGTCCGATGAGGATCTTCCGGTGGGCGAAGGTGAAGCCGAAGGAGCCGCCGTAGGAGAGCTCGGTGCCGATGGTGCTCCCGGCGAAGTCCTTCTCGTCGCGGATGTTCACGCCGACGCGCACGGCGTAGTTGAACGGGCCCGCGATGCCGGCGATCTGGAAGCGCGGCGACACGCGCAGGAACACGCCGTCGCTGAGGTACGAAGGCTGGTCGCCGGTGGGCAAGTGGGCGGTGAGGCCGAAGCTGCCGGTGATGCCGTCGCCGTACTCGCCGAACAGGCGAACGTCTGCGGCGAGGCGCAGGTCACCCACGGTGGTGCCGTTTGCCGGCGGGCGGTACAGGACGTTGTTCACCGTGGTCTCTTCGCCGTCGGCCGCCAGCTGCAGCGGAATCGTGGCGCCCAGGCGGAGGCGGTTCGCCAGGATGACGCTCAGGCCCGGGTGGAGCGTGAACGTGTTGGCGATGGCCGCGGGCCGGTTGTTCCCTTCGGAGCGAAGGCCGCCCAGGGAGTCGTAGACCTCGAGCGGGCGATGGGCGAACTGCGCGGTGACGCCGAAGGCCGGGCGGAACTTGCCGCGGAAGTCCAGGGAGTCGAGGACGAACCAGTCGCTTCCTCGCTCTGCCGGCTCGAAGCGGTTCGCGTCCCATCGCTGGGGGACGGAGATCGTCTGGGCCGCGGCGGTGGCCGGGGCGAGCAGCGCGAGCGTAGCGAGAAGGAGACCCCCGGTTCGGAGCAGCGTGCGTTGCCTCATGGTGGCACCCTCCGTAGCACGAAACGCAAACGCTTCGGGGAGCCAAAAAGGGAGACTCCTTTTGTGCCCTGGCTCAGCTAACATGGCCGCAATGCTCGAGAGAATTGCGCTGCACCAGACCCGCCTCCGGACGCCGGGTCTCGGCCTCGACGGCAAGGGCGTCGCCCTCGGTGCGAAGGGTCTCGTGCTGCTGCCGTCCATCGACCGCCTGGTGGCCTGGCTGGCCGTCTACACCCGCGAGCGTTCTCTCGAAGACCTGCTCCCCAGCCTGGAGATTCGCCTGGTGCGCTCCAAGCTCGGCACCCGGGAGATCACCCTGGAGTTCGCCGCCGAGTCGAGCGACCGCATGGATCGTATCGCCGAGACCGGGCGCCTGGTGGGGGGCTTCACGTTCACCGGAACCAGCCGCCACTTCGTCCAGTATCGCGATGCCGCCGCTCCCTTCGGCTACGACGCCGGGCAGCTGCTCACCACCGACGCGGCGCTGGCGCTCTATCACGACAAGTTCACCCAGGTGTACGAGGTCGAAAAAGAGATCGAGATCCGCTCGCTCCTGCTCCGGCTCATGCCGCACGTCGACCCTTCGACCACCGAGGAGTCGGGGCTGCGCTACGTGGTGGCCGAGCAAGGCCTGGGGCCGGCGCTCATCCACTACTTCGTCCGCTCGCGCGTCGACGCCGAGGTGGGCGTCGCCGAGTGGCCGCCCTCGAGCGCCTTCGACGAAGGGCCTACCCGCCGCTACGTGTTCAAGGTGCCCGATCTGCCGGCACGTATGCGCCCGCTCCTGCAGGGGACTCCGGGCCTCACCACGTTCCTCCCTGCCGGTCCGGGCATCGGCGTCGAAGTGGGGTATCGCCACCCGGTAGCGCTGCGGGCGTGCCCCATCTTCGATCCCCAGGGCATGGTGTTCCTGCGCGGCCGCGGCGACGAACCCTGGACCGTGGAGAAGCTGCCGCAGCTCGGCGACATCCGGGCCTTCGCCCGGGTGGAGATGCGCGAGGTGGGTCAGACCGAGAGCATCGCGACCGGCACCGGACAGGCGCCGCCGGTGCGCGTCCCGCTCCGCGTGGTGCCATCCTCCGCAGCCTGGAAGAACGTCACCGCATCCTGGGTTTCGCCGGCCGAGATACCGCTCCTCCGGAAGATCGCCTACGCGCTCCCCCAGCGCACCATCGCCAACACCCGCATCGCGGTGACGGCGCACGGCGCATTCCTCCGGTGCCCGCAAGGCATCGAGGCGATCCCGCTCGGCGTCTTCTTCGTGGAGTTCCACACGCAGCTCTTCATTCCCGCCGGCTACGAGGTCACACCCGCGGTGTCGCCCGAGGTGCTCCACAGGGCGCTGGGCGCTCCGAGCTCCATGGCGGTGTTCATCACCCGCGAGGCCCGCGCACTGTCCATCGAAGAGAGTGCGTTCGTCCCGCTGGAGAACGCGCTGCTCGAGGCCAAGCCCTGGGAGCCGATCATGGCCGAGGCCATCGAACGCGCCCTGGAAGACGCGCCGGTGGATCTTCAGGTGGCACCGCTGGGTCTCTTTCCCATGGGCGGCGCCGAGCCACCGCCGGAAGAAGCACCCAACACCATCCGGCAGCTTCCGCCCGGTATGCCACCGGCCGATCCCATGGTTCGGTAGGGGGCCCTAGACGATGGCCAAGCCTGACATCGGCGCCACCGCAGAGCGGCTCTTCCAGAGCTTCCTTGCGCCCCTGGTGCTAGGCGGAGAGATGAACCCGGAGCGGCCCATCGGAGGTCGCATGGCGCTCTCCATCGAGAGCGACCGCCCGCCGGTGGATCCAGAGCGCTTCTCGCACGTGCAGCTGGCACGGTGTCGCCGCGGGCGTGAGCTCGCCGGCGTGGACCGCTTCGAGAATTTCAGCGCCGAGGAGTGGGCCCTTTCGGCGGTGCTCCACGATCTGGTGCAGGCGACCCACCCGGCGCTGGTGGGCCTCTTTCGCAAGAGCGCACCCGCGCGCTTGGTGGAGATCGCCGAGAAGACCCTCGACCGCATCCCGGCGCCGCGCTCCCCCAAGGAAGCCCTCTCGCGACACACCCTCTTCGGCCGCATGTTCGACATCACCCGCACCGACACCGAGGTGAAGTGGTGGACCGGAAGCGCCAAGTTCCTGGGCACCGCGCCGCCTGCGCGCCTCACCGCGTGGCCGGAGTTCCGACGGGTGAACGTCATCAAGACGCCGCACCCGCTCATGTCGCTTCCGGTAGTCGGTGCAGAGCACACCTATGCCGCGGCCATCTCCAAATTTCTCTCGCGGACCCCGCTCACCGATTTCGCTACCTGCGAGCGGCCCTCGCCGATCTTCGTGTTCAACGCCGAGAACCTCGCGCTCCTTCGCTCGCGCCCCGGCCGTACGCTCATCCAGCGGGCCTTGAACCGGGAAGAAGCGCCCGGCGTCGACGCAGCGCTCGGGCGCGCCACCAAAGCGCTGTTCGATGCCCGCGGCTGGGTACAGCTCGGCACGGTGATGGATCTGCTCGGGGAGCGCGCCCTCGCCCGGGCCCAGGAAGAGCTGGCGCGCACCGCCGATCCGAAGCCGCTGCCCATCGGCACCGCCGGCGACGAAGCCACCTTCGCCCGCGCCGCCGGCGCCCTTGCTGCAAGGCAGTTCATCGCCACCCAAGGCGGCTGCTTCAGCGAGCGCGAACGGCGCTCCCTGCTCTCGGTGCTGGGCGCCCGGGCCACCTCCGACGTCGCCAAGCAGATCGAAGCCGCCTTCGGGCATTGACCCAGCGCGCATGGAAGATCTGCTCCGCAAGCTCGAAGCCTCCGACCTCTGTTCGCCCGAGCTCCCGAAGCGATCGAGCTACACCCACGCAGATTGGGCGGTGCTGCCCTACGAAGCCCAGGAGGCGGCCACGCGCCGAGCCAACGAGGCCCGAGCGAAGGTCAAAAATTGGCCTGGGTTGTGCGACGCCATCGAAGCGCTCGGAGAAGCCAGGTACGAGCCGGCAGTTCCCTTGCTCTGCCGCCTGTGGCTCGAATGTCCGCTGACCACGGTACATGACGTTGTCGGGCACGCGCTCGCGACGATCGGGACTCCCTCCGCGCGTCAGGCAGTCGCGGCACTCCTCGACGACGCGTTTTCGGCGGCGATCGCTGCTCGCGTGCTCTTTGTAGACCCGCTCGCGGCGCTCCAACGGGTTGAGCCGTACTTCGCGCCGGAGCGACTGTGCCAACCCGGTGGCAACGAGGTTCCACTTGCGGTATTGGACGCCTTCGCTCCGGGCGCGTTCAGCGAGGAGGCGGCCGAGGAGCGCTGGTTGGAGCTCTTCGTCCGCGTCAGGAACCACCCGTCGCTCGCAGACGCGGTACGGGCCGCACTGGGGCGGGCCAGCTCCGCCACCGCGCAGCGGGCGCTCGCTGCGGCCCGAAAACCCAAGACGCAGGCCTCAGGAGATCGCCTCACTCGCTACCGCCAGGGCGAACACGTCACCGTGTGGCAAGAGCTTCGGGCCTGCGAGAACATCGGCGGTGACCTGCGCGAGGAAGCTCTCGCCGTGGCGGGCGAAACGATGGCAAGGGTCGCGGTGGGCGTAGACGTGGTCGCGGAGCGTCTAGCGAAGCGCGGCTGGAAGGCATTGTCTGGCAGCCTCCGCACCGCACCGAGGAGCGCCGATGCGAAGATCCTCGCGACGGTCGCCAAGAAGACCGGCGCACCGCTTCCCCCGAGCATCCTCGCCTTCTGGCAGATCGTGGGCGGCGTCGACTTCATCTGGAACTACAAGAAGGAGCGTGAGCCACCGTCGCTCGGTATCGAACTCGACCTCGACACGTTGGACCCGCTTGCGATCGAAGCGCCCAAGCGCGTCCGAGAGCAGTTCGCTGACTGGGAACCGCGCCCAGACGGGGCCGATCCTGACGACGAGAGCTTGTTCTTGCTCGAGCTCGCGCCCGACCATTTTCACAAGGCAAATGCCAGCGGCGGCCCTGCGTATGGAGTCCGGCTCCCGTTTCTCGGCGCTGACCCGATCTTCGCCAATGAGAAGCACCAGCTCCCGTTCACCGACTACCTCCGCCTTTGCTTCCGCTGGGGATGCTTCCCGGGGCTGGAGCGATACGCCGATCGCGCAGACGTTCGAGAGTTCGCGCGCACGATGGGGGCCGGGGTCGACCCCTTCTGAGCCGTGCGCTCCGTCAAGCGCGCAGACTCCGCGGCTTCGAACGTTGAACCGCGCTCGATTCCGCGCGCAGCGAAATATGTGGTGGGCAGAATAAAGCGAGCGGCTGGTCCGTCTGCCCAGAATACCTTGCAGAGGCTCGCGCATCGCCGCCGCGTGCCGCGCCTTTGCTCTTTCGCTTGGAGTAGAAAATATGCGCGCTTTGGGCCTCTTCACGGTGCTCGTGTGTGGTGTTGTCGCTTGCGCGGATTCGCCGGTCGAACAGGGGGGTGCCAACGCCAACGATCGCACGCAGGTGGTCGACGGCGAGGATCTGCAGACCGGCGCCATGACCGTGGCCCCCAGCGGCAAGTACGCGGTGCTCCAGCGCAACGACGTCACGGTGGTGCTCGACATCGCCACCAAGAAGTACAGCGAGCTCCCCAAGCAGCTCCGCCGCGTGGCCTTCGCCCGCACCTCCGACACCGCCTTTGCGGTGCGCGCCGACGGGGTGCTGGTGGGCCTCGATCTCGCGACCCGCAAGGAGCTCTGGCAGCAGCAGCTGGTGGATACCGCCATCTCGCTCCTGCGCGTCACCGAGACCGACTCGTCGCTGGTGGTCGGTGACTCGCACCGCGCGCTCATCGTCTCGCCGAAGACCGGCGACGTCCGCGGCGTGGCCGATCTCGGGGCGCAGCCGGTGTCGCTCGCGTTCCTGAAGACCCGGAGCGAGGCCATCGTGGTGGGCCACACCACCTGGCGCGGCGACCCCACCATCAAGCCGCACACCCCGGTTTCCCTGGTGAACCTCGACACCGCAGCGGTTACTTCGCTCGACATCCCCAACTGCGAAGCGCCGGTGGTGGTGACCCCCGACGAGCGGCGGGCCTTCGTCTCCCCGACGTTCTGCGATCCCGACCGCGCCCCCAACCCCGGCGAGACCTGGAGCAATCCCGACCCGGTGAGCGTCATCGATCTCGCCGCCGGCAGCGCGTCGTTCGTGAAGAACCTCCCGGGCTTCGGTCCGGCGTCCATGAGCCCCGACGGCAAGCGCCTGGTGGCTTACGTCGACGTGAAGCGCATCGACGCCGGCATGTTCGACGACAAGAGCCAGATCCCCAGCGGCGAGCCGCAGTACCACATCATGGTCATCGACCCGGCGACGCTCTCGTTCTCGCTCCACGGCATCGGCAACGCCCTGCCCCGCTTCGCCATGACGCGTGACGGCCGGGGCCTCCTGGTGGATGCGTCGATCAAGGTGAAGACGCGCGCCCGCGCCAGCGCCTACGGCACCGCCACCTTGAGCGCCAACGGCTTCTCCGGCGAAGTGGGCGCGACCGCCGAGGTGTTCCAGGAGAAGTCGCCCTTCGGCTACTTCGATCTCGAGACCAAGGCCTTCGTGCCCTTCGCCGGTCCCCAGGCCGGCCTCGATCGCTTCGTGCAGCTCAAAGATGGCAAGCACGTGCTCACCCTCGAGAAGCGCAAGGACGGCCTCGGCGGCACGCCGTTCCTCATCGATCTCGAGGCCAAGACCACCGCGCCTCTGGCCGGGAACTTCGGCACCGGCGTGCGCGACGTGGGCATTCTCCCGGACGGCAAGACGGTGGTGATGCGGGTACGGCTCCCGGCCGCCGTGCGCGACAACAAGTACTGGAGCAAGGAGGGCTTCATGCTCTCGGCGAACTTGGAATTCGGCGGCTCCCTCTCCGGCGAGTTCGAAGCGTCCACCTCGTTCGCCGACGTGCCCTCCACCAACGACTGCCCCGGCGGCCACGACTGCTTCTGACGCACCCCCGTGGACCGCACGGTCGCCCTACCCTACAGTGCCTCCCGTGGCACATTACCGCGCAACCGTTCGGACTCGGCTCTCCCCGGAAGAGGCATTTTCTCGAGTGTCCGACGTCGCGCGCTTCGCCGAATGGGACCCCGGAGTCCGAGCCGGCAAACAAGTCGAAGGCAGCGGGCCTGGGGTCGGTGCCGCCTACGACCTCTTGCTCGCCGGAGGTCAGACGTTTCGCTACCGGGTCGAGAGCTTCGAACCGAACGCGCGGTACTACATGGTCGCGCGCACCTCGCGATTCGTCTCGCTCGACACGGTGACGGTGGAAAAGCACGGCGAGCACACGCTCGTGACCTACGATGCCGAGCTGCGCACGCGCGGCCTCGTGGGAAAGCTTCCGCTCGTCGACTGGGGGCTCCAGCGAATCTTCAACCGCATCGGGGCGCGCGCATCCGCCGGGCTCGCCAGGTTCCTCGACGGGGCGGTCGCCGCATGACGCTGTTCTCGCGTGCGGTCGACGGGATACTCGAAGCCAGTGTCGTCGGCAGCTTCACCAGCCTTGGCTTTCGATCGCGCAAGGCACTCGGAGATTGGGAGACGCTGGCCCCTGGCTGCATGACGGGACGCAACGTCGTGGTCACCGGTGCGACCTCGGGGCTCGGCACCGCCTGTGCCCGCGACCTCGTGCAGCTCGGCGCACGCCTGACCTTGATTGCGCGGAGCCAGGCAAAGGCCGAAGCAACCTGCGCACAGCTCGTCCGAGACACCCCCGGCGCGCAAGTGGACTACGTCCTCGCAGACATGGGTGAGCTCGCGGAAGTACAGCGGGCAGCCATGACGCTGCTCTCGCGCTACGAGAAGCTGGACGTGCTCGTCCACAACGCAGGCGCACTCGACAGCACGTACAGCGCTACGCGCGAGGGTACCGAACAGACCATCGCCACGCACGTGGTCGGCCCGTACATGCTGACGTCCATGCTGCTGCCGATACTGAGCAGCGCAAGGCCTGCGGAGGCTGTGGGCGCCGCTCGCATTCTATGGGTATCCTCCGGCGGGATGTACGCAGAGCCGTTGGACGTCGATTCCCTCGAGATGGGGCCCGAAGGGTTCGACGGCGTGAAGGCCTACGCCAAAGCGAAGCGCGCGCAAGTCACGCTCTCCGAAATGATGGCGCAGGCGTTTGCTCCCGCTGGCCTTCGCGTGCACGCAATGCACCCGGGTTGGGCGGATACGCCCGGCATAGCGCGCTCGCTACCCACATTTCGAAAGTTGACACGCCCGCTCCTCCGCACACCCGAGCAAGGCGCCGATACCCTGGTTTGGCTCGCGGCCAGCGATGGCCAGCCCTTGCAGGAGACTGGCAAGTTTTGGTTCGATCGGACCATTCGCAGCATCCACAAGCTGGCAAAGACGCGAAAGGCCGACACCCCGCAGGCGCGCGCCGCCCTTTGGAACTGGGTGGAGGACCGCGCAAGCGTGTGCGCCCCGAGCCTTCGCCCCCCCGTCGTTTCGGTGACGTAGCGTCAGCGCGGGCCGTACTTCTCCACGAAGAATCCCTCCATGGCTCCGAGCAGGCCATCCACGTCGCCGTGCTCGGGGACGGAGATACGGCAGATCTGGACGTTGTCCTTCTTCTGCGCGTTCTTCACTTCCGCCGAGAGCGCGCCCTGGGTCGATTCCTCGGGATTGATCACGTAGAAGTAGTCGGGCTTGGCGTCGCCGGTGGACTGGCCGTAGCTCACCCGGTTCTTCACCAACGTCGGCGCGTGCTCGAGCAAGTACGCGACGAACTCGTCGACGAGATCCGCATGCCGGGTGGGCGCCGCCGGCAGGTAGAACGAGAGCATGCCGGTGGCCAGGCCATCGGCCACCTGCGGCTCGGAGATGGCGTAGATCGTGATCTCGTGACCACGCGCCTTCAGAGCGCTGCGCAGGCCGCTCGCGAGACGGATCGTGTTGTCGCTGATGGTCTTCATGCGCGGCGCGAGATCGTCGAGGCCAGCGCTCAGCTCTGCGAGCTGGTGTGGGCGCGCGAACGAGTCGGCGTCACGGCCCAGCTCTCGCGCCCGCGAGAGAATCGCCAGCCCCACCGGCTCGTCGGCGCATGCGACGACGCCCAGCGTGGCCTTGCCTTTCGTGAAGTACTTGGAGCCGCTCTTCACGAGGACGAAGGGCCAGCCGTCGGAGAACGACTTGGCGAAGATCGGGTAGAGCGGGGCGAGCGTGGTGTCGACGATGACCGGCACCTTGCGGTCCCAACGCTGGGCATAGGCGCGCAGCCCGGCCATGAGGGCCTCGAAGTCGTGCGCCTGGAGCTCGGGGTTGGTCGGAGTCTCGAGGAACACGCAGGCCGGTGCGCCCGCGAGCTGGTCGAGACCGGCGAGAATACGATCGACCAGGGTGAGCCGGGCGCCGCTTTCGTCCTGGCCGATGACCGCGAGCGGTCGGGGCAGGATCTTGCCGAGCCGCGACAGGAGATCGGCGATGAGCTGTCCGGTGCCGCCGTAGCCGTTCTGGGCGTAGAAGAGCGCGACCGGGTCGGGCCCCAGTACCTCGGAGGTCGCCGTAAACACCGCGGCCTCGGCGGCCAGGCCGGTGCAAAAGTAGAGGCTGGCCTTGACCTGGGGGAAGAGCCCCCGGAGCTTGGCGTCGCAGGTAGCGTCGGTCGACTCGGCGAGCGTCGCCGGAGCCTCCCCGGCGATTCGTGCGAGCTCTGCGCGCGCATCGGCGGCGAGCATGGCGGCCACCGTGCGCTTGCGGATCAGCTGAACGCCGCTTGGATCGATGCGGGCGGCGTCGCGGATGAGCAGGATTCCCCCATGAGGAACGCCGTAGGAGACGGCATCGGCGGCGAGCGTTCGCACGTCGCCAGCGAAGGCGCCCTCTTTCACCAGGACGGTGATCACGTCGGCGCGCGCCGCCGGCAGCGGCTCTTTCCAGTTCTCGTGGATCTCGCAGCCTTCGGCCCGGAGCGCCGCGGCCTTGGCCGCCGAAATAGGCAGTGTTCCCTCGGCAAAAACGCGGACCGGGGCTACGCGCTTCGGTGACTCGATGATGGCGAGCCAGGGCTTCGTCACCGACGCGAAGGAGAAGCATCGCTCGGCGCTCGTGCGCGCCTGGAGGTAGAGCTCCAGGACGGTGGAGAGCGGCTGGCCGAGGCGTGCGTAGTCGAACGGCAGGCCCACGGCAGCGAGCCGTTCGCGAACCTGATGGGGCGGCGCGACGTCGTCGCGGAGGATCTCCGAGACCGCGCGCTCGAAGCGCGGGGCGAACGCTTCGTCGGAATCGAAGCGCTGCAGATCGTACGTCGTGGCCCGGGGGTCCCAGTCGTCGGGCAGCGCGCCGTTCGCGAGGAGGCGGGGCAGCGCCCGTTGGAGATCGTTCGCGAATTCGGGGCCCAGGCGGATGGCGCCCGCGGGATGAGAGGTCGTGGTCATCGCGCGGGAGTGTACTCGTTTGCCGCCCCCGGTTCTATCGCGCAGCCACTCGTGCACCGCCGCGGCGCTAGACGAGCAATGATGTGACGGTCGCGCCGGGGAGCCGCACGTCGACCCGCTCCGCGGGAACCCCGCACGCGCGCATGAGCGTGCGCGCAGCAGCCGCGAACGACTTCTCGCTGGTAACATCGCCGGAGCCATCGGCGCGCCCGGTGGTCGACGAGAAGGCCGCAGCCTCCCAGTCATGAGCGCCACGTTGCGGTGCGCCCGCGACGCCGGCGCGAATCTTGGGGCCGAACATGGGCATCACGTGGTGGCCGGAGTTGTGGGCTCGCCCCCCGCTCGTATCCAGCGTGCGCCCGAAGGTGTTGAGCATCGCGAAGGTCGTGACGCCCTCGAGGCCCGCCTCGGCGAGCTTCTCCCAGACGAGCTGCATGATGCGTACGCCGCCCTGCAGCTCCAGGGACTCTTGCGCGAAGTCGAGGTCGTGGTGGTTGTCGCCACCGAAGGGAAGGTGAATGGTGATCACCGGCGACACCTTGTACTTGACGAGCGTGACCGCGGTGAGCACCTGGTCGATGGCGTCGAGGGGGTAGTCGTCGACCAGCCCGGAGACGGCCTTGGGGTCGGTTACCGGGATGACCCCCAGGTCCACCGCGAGCTTGTCGCCCAGCTCGGCGGCCTGAGCACGGCTCGCCACCGTACGATCGAGGTAGGCGCGCTGCGCCTTGGTGCCGCTCGCCTTCACGTCGGCGTACACCGCATCGAGCGTCTTGTCGCGCAGCTTGGCGAAGCCGGAGAGCCTGCCGGGCGCGCCGCCGAAGAGCCCCTTCAGCTCCATCGGTGAGAGTTGCTCCACGAAGCGGCTCTCGTACGTGACCCGCTCTTCGCCGAGCACCATGGGCTCGCGTTGGATGGTCCCCAGGCTGGCGGCGAGCTCGGCGGCAATGGCGCTCGGGAGCATCTCGACGCCGTTCCCCGTAGCGCCGCGCATGGCGTCGAAGACCCGCATCACCTTGGGGTGCTCCGGATGGGTCTCGGCAGACGTTCGATGGTGCACGAAGCCGAGCCGAGAGAGGAGCGCGGGGGGCAGCGCGCCCCATGGCGCGGCCGCGTCGTACACGCCGCCACCCAGCGAGAGCTTGGTCGATCGGACCTCGGCAGGATGGGCCGCGTCGTATCGAGCCCGGAGCCCGGCGTCGGCGAGCGAGCCCGGCGCGCCCACGTTGAGTGGGTCGCCGCTCTGGTCGGTGGCCAAGATGAGGAAGGTCGGCGTGCCGCTGGGCTCGGCGTGCGCCACCCGCTCGGTGAGAAATTCGCTGGAGAGCCCGGTAGCGAGTGAGCGCAGGGCGAGGCCTCCGCAACCAAGGAGGGCGGTTCGTAGGAAGTTGCGTCGAGACGTGGGATTCATAGTCCAGCTCCAGAGACGTCGGGTGAAGTGCATGCGGCGACGAATGCAGACTGCATCGATTCGTCTTGGGTTCCTCCTGCCGCGACGACCTCCGACAGGTGGGTGCGCAGCGCGGCGATCGCCGCATCGTGCCGCGGATGGTTCTTCGGTAGGCCCATGAGCTCCTCCACCAGCTTGGTGGTCGAAGTATCGGCGTCGTTCGACGGAAAGCGCGCCGCGACCGCCGCAGGTGCGAGCGCCACGCAGAGGCGCTCCAGCCCGGCGGCGTGAAACATGCCCGGAGTGCTGGTCTGCACCAGGTCGACCTGTCCGCGCGCGAAGGCGTCGTCGGGGATGCCTCGGGCGAGAGCGTCGCGCGCCTTGGAGCAAACGCCGCTGGCCTCGACCAGCGACCCGAGCCGCACCGTGAGCGCGGCGCAGAGATGTCGGCGTCGCGCGATGCTCACCTCGGGCCGCACCGAGAGCGGCGTTCCCGAGAGACCGGTCACCAAGGGCGACGACAGGGTGTCGACCACGAGCTTGCGAAAGTCCCAGTTGCTCTCGCGGAAGCCCTTGGCCAAGTCCGCCACGTAGGGCTCCGCATCGGAGCAGGCTCGCGACGTGGCCCACCCACAGATGCGGAGTACCCACGCGGTGGCGAAACGCGGGTGCTCCACGATGGCCAGCGCGAGGTCGTCGGCCGTCGACCCCGTGCGCGATGCGCCGAAGAACGAGAAGGTCGCGGGCTTGGGCGGCGCCGAGGATGCCCGATACGACGGGTCCATCCCGTTTGCGAAGAACGGGCGCATCGGATCGAGACGCCGATGGCAACCGTAGCAAGGCGACTCCGGCGACGCATGCGCGGTGTCGATTCCTTCCGTGGAGGCCGGCGTGGGGTCGCCGATCGAGAAGGTCGCGCCGAGGCCGACCGCGAGCGTCTGACCGAGCGTGACGCGGAACGAGTTGTCTTGGTTGGTGGGCCAGTTGTCGAGGAACACCGACGTGCCGAAGAAGCCTGGTCGAGGGAAGCGCACACGCACCGTCGCACCCGACGGGAGCGCGCGGAGCGCGGCCAGGTCCTTGAAGTCCAGCGCGGTGCCGGCGCTGGTCTCGAGGGTCACGGCGCGCGCATCGGCGTGGTCCGCGGGGCTCACCGGCGCCGGGTATTTGAGGTCCGAGGTCGCGGGCCCGCCGTGGCAGCGCACACGCCCGAACAGCAGCGAGAGGAACTGCTCGGAGCCCAGGGTTTGCGGGTCTGGAATCGGGCCCTTACCCGACTCGACCCGGCAACCATCGGACAGCTGCTGGGCATCGGCGGCACCGCCGAGCTCCCACACGTTGTCGACCTTTTTGAGTGTCGCCGAGACGCCGTTCTTCTTGGCGGGCGCCACGATGCGCACCTTGTACTTGGTCGAAGCGATCTGATCCGAGGTCTGGTCGGAGTACCCGAGCAGCACGAGCTCGGCGGTGGTGAGCGAGCGCCGGTGGGTGGTGACGACCTCCGTGAAGGGTGCACCGGACGACACGATCTGCATCGCGGTGTCCACGAAGGAGCGAGCGATGGCGTCGCGAATGGCATCGCTCGGTGTGAAGTGGGCGGTGGGAAACCCGAGTGACTCCTTGGCCGCGCCCACCGAGTCCTGCTGCAACGCCGTGCTCAAGAACGTCCGCAGCTTCGGCGCGAACTCGGGCGACCTCGTCCAGCCATCCACGAGCCCGCGAATCGCCCCGGAATCGGCGGTGGCCGCCGAAAGCTCGGCTTCGGTGAGCGCTCCGCCATGCACCAGCAGCTTGAGCTTCGAGAGCGCCGACGGGAGGGGAACCGGCTCGAAGGGTTCCCCGCCCTTGCCCGCCACCAGGTCCTTGACCCACGACGTGAGGCAGGCGAGGTCGCCCGGGCCGAGGCCATCGACGTTGGTGGGCGTCCCGGGCGCCATGGTGAGCGCACAGGCTTGCCCCTTGGCGCGCAGGCCGTGGTCGACCACCGTGAGAAGGACGCTCGCCTCCGCATCACGGGAGTCCACCAGACGGCGGCCGGCGCACGCCGTGGTGGTCGAAGGCGCATCGAGCAACGCGGCGCCGAGAGCCTTGGCGTCTAGCGTGAGGTCGAGCCGACCGGCAGGGCTGGGCGGGGCGTGGCACGAGGTACAGCGGCCGGCGGCGAGCGCCGCACGCACGTCGCACGTGCCCCCGGTCCCGGGCGTCGTCTGGGGACCGGCGTCCGACGTGCTGCACGCCGCGGCCAGCCCGATGAGGGTCAAGGGAGTGATGAGGAAGAGGGAGCGCATGCTGCTGCCAGGGAGAGCAACTCCCGGGCCATGTGCGACCGGCGCATTTCTGCCGCATTCTCGCCGACGGTTCTCCTCCGGGATGACCCGCAAAGTCACTCCGGCACCGGAAGGATGACCTCCCGGGTCACCGTCCGCGGTTCAGCGCAAGCGGGAGAGCACGGCGCGGGCGGTGCTGGAGAGGCCTTCCGGGTCCAGCGCGGCCTCCACCTTGCGGAGCGCCGTCGCCAGCTCGAAAGCGCGAGCCCGGCCGTGCGCCGAGAGATCGTGCCAGATCGGGTGCGCCGCAATGCGTGCAGGATGCATCGGACGATAGGCGGAGGCAACCTGCTCCACCAGCGGATCTTCGGGATCGGGCGTTCGCGGGGGAATCGGCGGCTGCGTCATGACAGGAGCTCCGGGTCGACCTGCACCCCGTGCTTGGAGAGGCACCCGGCGAGAAGACGGCGGGCCCGGGTGATGTTCTGGAGAAACGTGTTGAGGCGCATTTGCATGCGGTGCGCGAGCACCTCGTCGGGCTCGGCGCCTTGCGAGGCGAGGCGCGCCCCGAGCGCCGCTTTGGGCTTATCGGGGAGCGCCTCGTGACACTTGCGGAGCACCTTCTGGAGCATCGGATCCGGCGGCGCCCAGGCGGTCGGCTCCGGTTCCTCGGCCAGCATCTCGCTCGGCACCGGCGTGGCGCGGGTGCGACGCAGCTCGCTGATGGCGAGGTTGCGCGCGATGCGCACGGCGAGGCGAAAGAGGCCGTGTGGCCGGCCGTCGGGCTCGAAGCGAGAGGCCACACTCCAGATGCGGAGCATGGCCTCTTGCAGGACGGCTTCCGTGTCGACCACCGTGGCGAAGCGAACGAGGCTGGCCCGGAGCGGGGCCTCGGCGCTGGCCAGCCACCGGGAGAACGCATGCACGTCTCCTTGGGCGATGGCGATGACGAGGAAGTCGAGATCTTCGTTCATCGGCGGAGCAGGTACACCACGAGGGCGACGAGGAAGGCCAGGAAGGCCAGGGCGAAGAGCACGAGCCAGCGGCGCTTCGACTTCGCGGCGGGCCGGGGCGTGGCCTCGCGGAGAGGCTCCGACGCTCCGCTCGGCATGGGCATGTGGGCGCCGCCGAGAGACGGCTGGATCTCGGGCTTTGCCGCGTCCTTCGGCGAGGCAGCCTGCTGCGGCGCGGGGCCGGCGATGGGCGCCGGTGCGGCGCTCTCGCTCCTCACGACGGAACGGTCCTCCTCGTCGCGATCTTCGAAGGCTTCGACGCGGCCACGCGCGGTGACCGGGGCCTCCTCCTCGCGCGCCGCTTCCTTCTTCTTCTCCATGGGCTGCGGGCTGCGCAGCACCATGCCAGCTGCCGGACGCGGAGCGCCGATCGCCCCGCGCGCAGCGGCGTCGAGAGCCTTCGCGGGTGCCGCGGGTGCAGGCGGAGGAGGCGGCGCGAACGCGGCGGGCGGCGGCGCGCTCCGGGGCATCACGGCGCTCCGGGAAGCCGTCTGCGCGAGCATGTCGACGCCCCCGCTACCGAACCCGAAGCCCTCCATGAGCGTGCCGTAGGGCAGCTCCTGGGGCACCACGTCGTGGCGCGTGGTGCCGCCGTCGTGCACCACCGTCTCGTCCACCGCGACGAACGAGGTGAGGCGGGTGGCGATCTTGAACACCAGCCCGATGCGCTCGATGTCCTTGTCGATGCGGCCCACGTCGGCGCCGATGGCCCAGCGCGTCTCGAGGTCGGCCACGCACTCGCGGGCGAACAGCGACACCACCGCGGGGCTCCCCTGCCCGGCCGAGGTGGCGGGCACCTGCACCTCGGTCTCCCAGGCTCCTTCGGCCGTGGTGCCGCGCACGCGCAGGATGCCGCCGGCGGGCGAGACCTTGGCAGCCACCAGCAAGGGCGCCCCCTGGAAGACGTCCGGGAGCATGGCCGGGGCGTGCTCGAGGAGCGCCGGTCCCTCGACGGTGACGTCGGTGAGAATGGGGGCGTTCATGCGCCGGCACAGCATGTCGGTGCACTTCTCCACGTCCTCTTCCAGGCCGATGAGCACCTCGACGCCGCGGCCGGCGCATGAA
>JABFRG010000261.1 GCA_013141295.1 Polyangiaceae bacterium | reverse complement strand
AGGTCGTAAACCGGCCGGCGCCGGGGGTCAAAACCCAGCGCCCCGAAGAGCCGGATGTGAACAGCACTTGTCCGGTTCTGTGAGAGGCGCCCCCGGGAAACCGGGGGTGCCTACTCGGTCCCGACGAAGCTAGCGCGAAGGGATCCGCGAAAAGCGCCGCGTTAGATGCGGCCGGGGGGCTTGAGCGGCAGGACCGAGGTGGAGATGGGCGGCGGCGGGATCTTGCCGCTGGGCCGTGCTTCCGGGAGCGCCTCGAGCTCGATGGCGGCGATGGCGGCGAAGACCTTTTCCATGCCGAGATCGATGGCAGCTTCCTTCTGGAAGATGCCGCAGAGGCGAACCAGGCGGAGCGAGGTCGTCTTGCCGAGGTCCATCTCGCGCTCGAGGAAAGCCTCGAACGTTCCGAAGCCCTTGGCCTCGTAGAGACGGCGACCCTGGATGTCCTTCAGGATGACGCCGATGTCGAAGAACCCCTTGTTGAGGTTCTTCCGCAGGGCTTTGATCTGCGTGAGGGCGTTGTGAAGGAGGCCGATCTTCTGCTTGATGTCCTCGGCGCCTTGCGGCGTCCGGATGGTCGCGCGTGCGCTACCGGGGAGCGGGGGCTCCGCCGCCCGGGCACGGGCTTCCGCCGCGTGCTTGGCCGCGTGCCGTGCAGCCCACGGGGCAGCACCCCGCAGGCCGAGCTTACGGCGCGTTGAATCTTGCGGTTTGGAGTCGGCTTTCGGAGAAGCCTTCGCGCCCTTGGCCGGTGCCTTGGTGGAAGCTTTCCCCTTGCCAGAATCCGCCTTGGTCTTTGACTTTTTCTTGGTCGCCGCCATTGCCTTCGCCCGAGAGAGGTGAGGGTGGGGAGGCCTGAGAGATTGGCCTACCACGCCGCTACCGCCCCTTACCAGAACCCGAAACCCCACGTAAAGATAACTCGTACCGCTTGAGCTTTTTGGCGAAAAGGCAGGGAAAGGGGGCTCGAAAAAAATGCGCTGGGGTTCGGGCGCTCGAACCGATTCGGGCGCGACGGAGGGCCAGCGATAGGTTCTGCCGCATCCGGGAGAACGGACAAGCTCATCCGTGGGGCCCGTGCCAGCGGGAAGGCCGCTACGGGCCCCACGAGGGGGTAGGGAGCGGCTCAGACGGCGGCGCTCACTTCCCCAACGCGGACCTTCTCCTCGGGCGCCCAGAGCTTCTTCCGGAGGCCGTCGATGTGCTCGATGGCTGCCTTGAGCTTCGCGTCGTCGGCTTCGATCTCCTTGAGCGCAGAAACCTCGTCGAGCTCGCCGCCGCCCCGGGCCGCCTTGGCCGCCTGGAGCACCTCGAGGACCTCGCGGTGGAGCTCCTCGCCGGCGTTGACCACCCAGGTGTCGAGCTTCTGGGCGAACTCTTCGATCATCTCGTCGATCTTGGGGCCGACCTTCTCGGCCGCTTGCTTGAGCACCTGGGGCCCCAGCTCCTTCGCCCGCTTCTTGTACTCTGCATCGACCCGGTCCTTGACGAAGAAGGCCAGCGCCGGGGCCGCGGCGATGAGGATGAGACCGGTGGCCAGGTTCACGAAGACCAGGCCCAGGAGGCCGGCAGCGAACAGCGCGCCGACGCCCAGATCGTACTTGAACGTGTCGATCTGCACGTCGAGCCGCTTCACGTCGGTGCCGAGGGCCGAGGCCACGCGCTTGGTGGTCTCGTGGGCGTCGTCCTTCACCAGGGCGATGGTCTTCTCGGCGAGCGCCTCGAGCTGGGTGGCGATCTCCTTCGACTCGGCCTCTGCCCACTTCTTGAAGGTGTCTTCGAGGAAGGCCGGCAGGTACTGGCCGAGATCTTCCTTCTTGGCGGAGTCGATGACGTTGGGGAGCTTCTGCGTGACCTCGTCGACGAAGCGCTCGAGATCCTTCCGTGCGGCGGCCTTCACGCCGCTCACTTCTTCGCGGATCTTGAGGCGCCGCTCCTCGATGGTGCCGGCCTTGCCCTGGAGATCTTGCTCCAGCATCTGGATCCGGCGATCGAGCTCTTCGGCCTTCATGGCCACCGAGCGGCGCCGGGCGTCGACGCCCTTGGCCAGGAGCGCAGCGACGTTCTGGCCTTCGCCGAGGGCGTTGTCGAGGAGGATGCGACCCCGCTCTTCCGCGAGGAAGTGCGTGAGGTGGTCGAGGAGCTCCGGCATGCCGCTCTCGGAGGAGCGACCGGCGAGGGCCGACTCGGCGCTGATGGGGAACACCACCGGATCCTTCACCAGGGCGGCGAGCTGCGTCTTGGCGTAGCCCAGGGCCTCGGTGCGCTCCTGCGGGTCGAGGATGTCCCACTTGGTGATGACGAAGACGATCTTGTCGCGCGACGCCTTGAGCAGCTTCTCCTGGAGGAAGACGCGCTCGCTCTCCTTGAGGATCTGCCCGGCGTCGAGCAGGAACAGCACCGCGTCGGCGCGGGGAATGTAGCTGTAGGTGATGTCGGCGCGCTGATGGGAGAGATCGTTCACGCCTGGGGTGTCGACCAGGAGGATGCGCTCCTTGAGGATCGGCGCCGGGTAGCCGATCTCCAGGTAGTCGACGGTATCGGCGCTGGTGCCGCCGCCCACTGCGAATTTCTTGGTGTCCTCGAACGCGATCTTTTCGCGGTTGCCCGAGGAGTACACGACGGTGGCCTCGGGCTCGTCGGAGTAGCGAAGGTGGTGGATGGCCGCGGTGGTGGGGGTGACCCCGACCGGCAACGCGGTGAGCCCCAGGAGGGCGTTCACGAAGGTGGACTTGCCGTGATTGAACTCGCCGACGACCACCAGGTGGAAGCGGTCTTCCTCGAGCTTGCGAATGAGATCGCGACCGATGCGCTCATTGATGCTGCTGGCGCCCATGGAGGTGGCCACCGAGGAGAGCTCCTTCAGGGCGGCGGTCACTTCGAGCTGTTTTTCACGGAACGCATCCAGCATGGCATCTCCTCGGAGCAGGTCTTCGAACGATCACGAACGTTGAAACAGGGCCAGGAACGAAAGCGGCGAGATTCTACGCGTCGCCCTTGAGGAGCGCGCGGACCTTGTCGTCCACCTCTTGCATCGACAGGCCGGCCTCGGTGCCCACCCCGGCGGCGCGCTTGAAGAGCTCGCTGTCGCCGAATACGCGCATGGCGAGCACGCGCTTGGGGAGCCAGGGGTGGGTGGCGAACGCCTCCATGTACTTGCCGACGCCGTCCTTGCCTTCCTCGTACTGCTCGAGGAACGCCTCCATGTTGAACTCGTCGTAGAGCTTGCGGGAGCCGAGCACCAGCTTGGTGAGGGCCCGGGCCGAGACCTCGGGATTCTTGGAGCAGAGCATGCCGGCGCGGTCGCAGGTGATCTCGGCGCGGCGCGACCAGGCCCGGAGCGCGAGCACGGCGGGCTCCACGATCCATCGCACGAACACCCCGGCGACGCGCGTGAGGTAGTGGAGCGCGGTGAGATAGACCACGTGCGAGTTGTGGATGTGACCGCACTCGTGGCCGATGACCGTGAGCAGCTCCTCGTCGGAATAGTGGTCCACCAGCGCCGAGTGGATGAGGATGATCGACTCGTCGTCGGTGCCGAAGGTGGCGGCGTTGAGCACCGGGCTGTTGACGATGTAGAGCTGCGGCTGCGCGATGTGCAGCGTATCTGCGCACTGCTTGGCCAGGCTCTGGATGCGCGGGAACTGCCGCTCGGAGACCTTGACCGCGTTGCCGAGGAGCTGGTTCTTCCAGACCTGCTTGTACATGCGGACGCTGCTCGCCACCGCCAGCTCCACCGGGCGCATGCGCGAGAACGCGGCGCGGGTTTGACGGTCGGAGATGTAGGCGTAGTCGTGGCCGGTGGAACCCAGAGCCCCGCCCCCGATGCGATCGGCCTTCTTCAGCGCGACGAATGCCTCGAAATCAAGCTCGGGAGCCAATGCCATGGGGAGTCCTTTCCGGAAAACGCTTTTCCCAACGTAACGATGCCCAGGGGGTTGCGCAATGTTCGCAGCCGTTCCCGCGCCTTCCGGAGCGAAACGCGAAAAAGCGGAGGACGAAGGCTCTGCGCGAGACCTTCGCCCTCCGCAGCGGAGAGGGAGGACAGTATCGATGCGTCGATGATACCGCCGCTACGGGCGATCTATTCCCCGCTCAGCGACGGTTCTCGACGGCGATGCCGCCGTTCACGAAGGCTCCCGGAGGGGGAGGGGGCGTACGCGTGGCGGCCAGCACGGACAGGCCAGCTGCGGCGGCACCGGCCACCCCCACAAGGGCCCAGCCGATCCATCCAGGGAGGAGCGCCTCGCGATGACGCTCCGATTCGACGTCCACGGGGCTGCCGCACCGTGGCCCCGCGCAGCGCGCGACGCTCATGCCCCGCTCGGTGCGGCAGCCC
>JABFRG010000381.1 GCA_013141295.1 Polyangiaceae bacterium | reverse complement strand
GGTGTGGCCATCGATGTAGTGCTGGACGTCGTCGGCAACGCGCCCGGCGAGGGTGCGGCAAGCCGCGACGGTTTCGGTGTTGACGGGGACGCGTGCCATGTTCCGTTCTAATGCCACGGACGCTCACGAACTGGCAACGTATCCGCGGGCAGCTACCCGAACAGGCTTCCGGCCGCGTAGGCGAGCACGCCTAGCGCCAGCGCCCCGAGCACGCGCACCGCCGTGCCGCGCCGCAGCACGAAGAACGCGGTGGCCAAGAACCCCGCCGCCGAGAGCCCGAAGAGCACCAGGCCGCGCACCGGCGACGGCGATTCGCGCTGCAACGCCTCCTTGTACGGACGCCCGTCGCCGCCGCCGTTCCGGAGCGCCTCCAGATCCACCAGGTGCGTCTCCGCCTCGCGCCGCTGGGCCGCGGTAGAGGCCAGCGGGTGGTCCGACGAAATGGCCGCGCCCTCCATCTGCGACCAGGCATTGCGGGCGAGCGCGACGTCGTTCTTGGCCTCGGCGTCCTTGCCGATGTTGCGCAGCCGCGCATAGCCGAGCGCCGGATAGCGCGAGCCGGGAGCCACCGCCTCGGCGGCGCGCCGAGCTGCTTCCAGCGAGGCCCGCATGTCGCCCACCGTGAGCGCCTCGTCGCTCCGATGAATCGCCGACGAACCGAGGTAGAACTGCCGGCCCGCAGCGACGCTCGCCCACACCAGCACGAGGGTTCCCAGCGCCGCCACCCGGCGCGTCACGCTGGAGCGTTCGCTCACTGAAAGTCGCGCTTTCGAAAGATGAGCGACGCCGCCACCAGCAGCACCGCGGCGTAAAATCCGGCGATGGCCATGGCGCGCCCCACGTAGGGCAGGAGCGGCAGCTTGTCGACCTCGCCCAGCAGCACCGGCCGGGGCGGCACGTACATGTGCAGGTTCGGGAAGACCCGGGCCAGCACGCGCCCCGCCGTTCGGCCACCCTCGCCGAGAAAGCGCGGCGGCAAGTTCGCCAGCGTGTCGGCCGAGCGACCGATGAGGAACACAAGGAAGGTGAGCACCGCCGTGAGGAACGGCGACGAGAACGCCGAGAACACCAGGGCCACCGCGGTGACGATGCTCGCCTCGCCGAAGGCCAGCACCAGCGACGAGACCACGAGCCGGCGCTCGCCCCCGGCCGGCGCCGCCAGCACGAAGGCCACCAGCACCGCCACCAGCGCCCACGGGACGATCACGTAGGCTCGCGTGTATTTTGCACGGACCAGGAGCACCGCCAGCACCGCGAACAGGGCCACGGCCGCGCCGCCCACGAGGGCCGGCGGGCGTCCGGCCTGCGCCGCGAGGATGAACAGCATGAACGCCCCGTCGAGCGCGAGGTACACGCCCACCGTGAGGAGCATCCCCAGGTACTTGCCCACCACGTACTCGTGCCGCCGGAGTCGCCGGGTGAGGATGGGGAAGACGTTCTTCATCTCCACCTCGCGGTAGAGCGAGGTCGCCCCCAGCACCACCGCCACTACCACCGCGAAGAACGATGCGCTGCTGGAGCCGATGTCGGCGACCACCCGCATGTCCTGGTGCAGCGACAAGGTACCGAGGACCAGCGAGTACGCGGTGGTGGCCAGCGCCAGCGCCAGGAGACCGTGAAGAACCCAGGCCCGCACCGCCTCCCGGTAGGTATTGAACGCGATGGCAGCGATCCGGGGCAGCATGGCCCTTGTTCTATCGGATGGGCGCCCGGAAGTCAGCCGGGGACTTTGGGCGGAGCCGCGGCCAACCGCCTTCGCAGCAGCGCGGGCAAGGACAGCATGGCCCGACGGATGCGACCCTCGAACAGGGTGGCCACCTGCGACTCGCCCAGGCTGGCCAGGATGGCGTAGGTGACGAAGCAGCGCGGCGCGCCGCCCTCACCGGTGAGCTCCGCGAGGCGCGTGAATCCCCAGGCGTCGTCCAGATCGTGGGGGCGCCCACGGTCGAGCCAGAAGCGAAACGACGACGGCGAGTCCTCGCGCATGCGAATGGTGTACACTGCATCGAGCACCGAGTGGAGGATCTCGATGAAGCGATCCCCGTCGTTCTCACCCACCAGCCGCGCGCTCTTCACCCGCGGCAGGAGCCGGGCATAGGCGGTCGGATCGCGCAGCTCGGCGCGGATGCGGTCGCAGTGGACGTCGAACACGGTGTAGGTGACGCCGCCGATCCAGCGTGCCTGACCCGCATCGAAGGACGCGGGACGCACCACGGTTTCGCCCTGCGCGAGGCGTTCGGCCTCGGCGTCGGTGAGCGCGCCCCGCTCGGCGCGCGCGACGCCGGTCGTGGCGAGGTGCGCACCCGTCAGCGCCAACAGCACGAGCCTCAGGGCGCGCATATGCGAACCATGGGGCCGAGCGAGACCCGGAGCGGCCCCCGGGACACCCGCAGATCGCCGTCGATCATGTAGGAGACTTCGCCATCTTCGCCGTGCAAGGTGGCGGCCTCGACCACCGCCTCGTAGGTGGAGCGCTCGCCCATGCCCACGCCCCGGAACACGCGTGGCAGCACGCGCACGAAGCCCATGGGCGAAGCGTGGATGCCCAGCAGGTGAAACCCGTCGGGTCGCTCCTGGCAGCGGTAGAACGGGCGGAATCCCAGGCCGATCTGGTCCACCGCGCCGCCGGCGATGGCGAGGTAGTCGCGCTCGCTCCAGCGGGTTCCGTCGTCGAACGCGACGTAGCCCCGGAAGGGCTTGCACATGCGCCGCACGGTTCGTCCCCCGATGGCGGCGCTGGCGGCGCCGCGGAGGAGCGTCTCGGCGGCGTCGAGCGGGGTCGGCTGGCCGTTGCGGTAGTACTCGGCGAGAAAGCCGTGAACCGCGCCGGTGCCGAAGAGAAAGCCGAGCTCCGGGCCGATGCGCAGGGTGCGCCGCGTGAAGTAGAGGCCGCGCTCCTCGAGGATGGCCGCCACCAGCTGCTCCGGCGTTTGCCGGGGCACGCCCACCGCATTGGCCACGGTGTTCATGGTGCCGCCCCGGAGAAAGGCGAACACCGGGAGGGCGCCTTCGCCGTATTGCTCCACCGCGCGGGTGATGACGATGTGGTTGGTGCCGTCGCCGCCGCAGATGGCGATGGTCGAGACGCCTCGAAACTCCTGGAGCGCCGCGTCCAGCTCGTTCACCGTGGCGCACAGCCGCACGAGCCCGCGCGCCCCCACCACCGCCCGAAGCCGGTCCGCCAGGCCGGGATCACGACGAACGCGGCCGCTGTTGGGGGAGAGGAGGATGCCGACGGACACGAGAGGGCGCCACGCTAGCATGGCGCCGGGCGCCCATCGCGCCGAAGTCGCCGGGCTCTTCGCGGTCGAAGAGAAGTGCTAGGCTGCTCCGCGTGAACAACGAAGAAACGACGTTCAAGGACGACTCCGCCGCGGTGGTTCGGGTGGAGGGCAAGGACCGCCTGAGCTGGCTCAACGGGCTCGTCACCTGCGAGCTCGCCGGCGCGGCGCCGGGCCAGGCGATCTACGGTCTGTTCGTCAGCCGGGTGGGGAAGATCCAGAGCGATCTCTGGGTGCTGGTGGCGGAGAGCGCGATCTACATGGTGGTGCCGGCGGCGTCCGCGGAGGCGCTCTCGACCATGCTCGACGCCCACCTCATCATGGAAGACGCGGTCATGACGAGTGAGCCCGATCTGCTCCCGGCGTTCGCTTTCGGGAGCGCGCCCGCCGCAGGCGAAGGCGTGCGGGGCACGTTCCGCTGGGCCGGCGAAGAGGGCTCGCTGACGCTCGTGGCCCGGGGCGCCGATCTCCCCAGCGGTCCCTCCGATGCCGTGCGCTTGCGCCATGGCTGGCCCCGCTTCGGCGTCGACTTCGACGCGACGATGCTGCCCCACGAGGCCTCCCTCGAGGGCGTCGCAGTCTCCTTCAACAAGGGCTGCTATCTGGGCCAAGAGGTCGTGTGCATGGTGGAGCTGCGGGGCCAGGTCAAGCGCAAGCTGGTGCGCCTGGCGCTGCCGGCGTTGGTCGCGCCGGCGACCGCGGTGCTCGACGCCGACGGCAACACCATCGGCGAGACCAAGAGCGCCGCGCTGGTCGACGGGGTCGCGACGGCGTTCGCCCTGGTGAAGCGCGCGCAGTCGGAGCCTGGTGCCTCGGTCCACGTGGCGGGCGCGGCGGCGACCATTCGCCCTGCGGTCGGCGCCTCGGCCTGACCGTTTCGGCTACTGCTTGCGGTCGAGTCGGTAGACGGGAACGCCGTTGTCGTCGCCGATGCGCGTCACCCGCAGCATCTCGAGGGCGATCTCCTTGATGCGGCTGTCGCGCCCGAGCTTGAGGTGCAAGCGATCGCCGTCGCTCTTGACGACCTCGCAACGACCGAAGGCGAAGTGCTCCACCAGAT
>JABFRG010001276.1 GCA_013141295.1 Polyangiaceae bacterium | reverse complement strand
CGCGCACGGTGCTCGCGATGCAGAACAACTACGAGGGGCCGGCAGCGGGCTTCGCCATGGTGGTGCCGGTGCCGGTGGTCCTCCAAAAGGCCAACGTGAAGACCTTGCCGCGGGAGCTCTTCGCCAAGGTCGACCAGCTCGATGCGCCCCGGCTCGTCGAGTACTGGGAGCAAGATCCTTGCTACGTTCCGCCGCCCGCGAAGAGCGTCTACTACGACCGGCTGGAGAGCGCCGGCGCAGCGCGAACGAAGGACAAGGCGGACCGCGAGAGCGGCGTCAAGGTCGAGGCCCGCTTCAGCGTGGGCGAGTACGACATCGTCATCCTCAGCGCGAAGGACGCGTCCGGTCTCGAGGCCTGGCTCCAGCAAGAGAAGTACGCCATTCCGCCCGGTGCGGCCCCGTACCTGCGGCCCTATGTGCAGAGCGGGAGCAAGTTCTTCGTCGCCAAGGTCGACCCCGCCAAGGTCGTCTTCCAGCGCGGCATGGCCAAGCTCTCGCCGCTCCGCTTTCACTACGACGCGGAGAACTTCTCGCTCCCGGTGCGGCTCGGCCTGATGAACGCCAAGGGCGCGCAGGATCTCATCGTACACATCCTGGCGCAGAACCAGCGCTACGAGGTGACCAACTACCCCAACGTGGCGATCCCCACGAACTTCGACGTCACCGATAAGACCAAAGGGAACTTCGGAGCCTTCTACGCGGCGCTCTTCGACGAGACGGTGAAACGACATCCCAAGGCGGTCGTCACCGAGTACTCGTGGGATGCAACAACCTGCGATCCCTGCCCGGGCCCGGTGCTGGACGAACAGGACTTCCTGACGCTGGGCGCCGACGTGCTGGGCGGCGAGCAGGACTACCATTCGCGCTCCAATGGCGGTTTCACCATCACGCGATTGCATGCGCGATACACCAAAGACAGCCTGGGTGAGGATCTGTACTTCCGCGCCGCGCCGCCCATCGTCGGCGGCCGCGAGATGGTCCAGGAAGGCGGCAAGCTCGAGCAGGGCGCGCACCCGGATCAGACCAACAACTTCCAGGGTCGCTACTCGATTCGCCATCCCTGGACCGGGCCCATCGCGTGCAAGAACCCGGTGCGTGGCGTGTGGGGCGAGCCGCCCGCCGGGAGCAACGTGGGAGGGACCGCCCTCACCCGTGCGCAGCCGGTCGCCGACACCGCCTTCGCGCGGCGTGACCTGGCGCTCGCGTCGTTCGCCACCAACGTGCCGGCGGGAAACCTCCTGGGCGCCGCCGCCGCCGCACCCGGTCCTACCGGCGCCAGCGTCGAGCCGGCTGCCGAGAGCGACGCAGGAGGTCCCGGTGGGCCTCCGCCCGCACCGCGCGGCTGCGGTGGGTGCAACTCTGGCGCCGGCAGCGAGAGTGTGCTCGCCTCGCTCCTGGCACTCGTGACCCTGGCGGTCGTTCGCCAACGGAGAAAACGATGAAACGCATTCTCACCCTTCTCCTCGCTTCCGTGGCGTTGTTCGCCTCCACCACCGCCCACGCATTCTGCGGCTTCTACGTGGGCGGCGCCGACGCCAAGCTGTTCAACAACGCCACCCAGGTGGTGCTCATGCGCGAGGGCACCCGCACGGTGCTCTCGATGCAGAATAACTACGAGGGACCGCCTTCGAACTTCGCCATGGTGGTGCCGGTGCCCGTGGTGCTCCAGAAGGAGAACGTCAAGACGCTCCCCAAGGACGTGTTTGCCAAGATCGACACCCTGGCCGCGCCGCGCCTCGTCGAGTACTGGGAGCAAGACCCCTGCTTCCAACCGCGTCCCGAAGAGGAGTCCGACCTGGCCATGGCTCCGCGCGCGGCCGGGGCGCCCCCGGTGGTTCCCGAGGCGACCAAGTCGCTGGGCGTCAAGGTGGAGGCGCGCTTCGAGGTGGGCGAGTACGAGATCGTCATCCTCAGCGCAAAGGACGCGTCCGGCCTCGAGACCTGGCTCAAGGAGCAGAAGTACAAGATCCCCGACGGCGCGGCGCCCTACTTCAAGCCGTACATCCAGAGCGGCAGCAAGTTCTTCGTGGCCAAGGTCAACGCCGAGAAGGTGAAGTTCGAGAAGGGCATGGCCATGCTCTCTCCGCTCCGCTTCCACTACGACACCGAAACCTTCTCGCTCCCGGTGCGCCTCGGCCTCATGAACGCCAAGGGCGCGCAGGACCTCATCGTGCACCTGCTCGGCAAGGCGACCCGCTACGAGGTGGCGAACTACCCGAACGTCACCATCCCCACCAACTACGACGTCGCCGAGAAGGCCAAGGGCGACTTCGGCGCATTCTACGCCGCGCTCTTCGACAAGACCCTGGAGGTCAATCCCAAGGCAGTGGTCACCGAGTACGCCTGGCAGGCCTCGTCGTGCGATCCCTGCCCCGGCCCGGTGGTGGATTTTGCGGACTTGCTCACCCTGGGCGGTGACGTGATGCCGAGCCTCTCCAAGAAGGACGCCAGCCTGGCGGTCGACTGGGTGCTCACGCGATTGCATGCACGATACACCAAAGAGAACCTGGGCGACGACCTGGTGTTCCGGGTAGCTGCGCCCATCGTCGGCGGGCGAGAATTCATGGGCGCGGACGGAAAGCTCGAGCACGGCGCGCGGCCCGACAGCATCAACAACTTTCAGGGGCGCTACGCGGTGCGCCACCCCTGGAGCGGGCCCATGGCCTGCGAGAACCCGCGGCGGGGAATCTGGGGCGGCCCGCCCGTTCCTGCGGAAGGGGCCATCGGGAGCACGCCGCGAGCGGCCACCAACACCGCCTTCGCCACCCGCGGGACCCCGCTCGCGTCGTACATGCGGAGCGCGATCCCCGAGCTGAAGATCGATCCCCAAGGTGCCGTGCCTTCACCGGTGGGCCCGGCGACCCCGGATCCGTTGCGCACTGCGCCGCCCGGAACCAGTGGCCGCGGCGCCAATGGTCGATGTGGCTGCACCTCGACCGGCGATCCCGGTAGCATCCCCGCTGGGATCGGCCTCGGTCTCGTGACGTTGACGCTGGTGCGCCGCATCGGGCGGCGAAGGAACGGACGATGAAACGAATTCTGGCGACCCTCGCAGCCCTGGGTACCGTGGCCTTCGCCCACGAAGCTTCGGCGTTCTGTGGCTTTTACGTGGGCGGCGCGGACGCCAAGCTGTTCAACAACGCGACCCAGGTGGTGCTCATGCGCGAGGGCACCCGCACGGTGCTCTCGATGCAGAACAACTACGAAGGCCCGCCGGCGAACTTCGCCATGGTGGTGCCGGTGCCGGTGGTCCTGCAGAAAGAGAACGTGAAGACCCTCCCCCGGGAGATCTTCCAGAAGATCGACAACCTCTCGGCGCCCCGCCTGGTGGAGTACTGGGAGCAAGACCCTTGCGCTGTGGTGGAGAACAAGCCGGGCATCGGTGGCGGGATGCCGCGCCCGATGGCCGCCGCGGCAGCCGGCAAAGCCGACGACAAGAGCCTGGGCGTGAAGATCGAGGCGCAGTTCACGGTGGGCGAGTACGAGATCGTCATCCTCAGCGCCAAGGAGGCCACCGGCCTCGAGACCTGGCTCAAGCAGCAGAAGTACGCCATTCCCGAAGGTGCGGCCCCCTACTTCAAGCCGTACATCCAGAGCGGCAGCAAGTTCTTCGTGGCCAAGGTCAACGCCGAGAAGGTGAAGTTCGAGAAGGGCATGGCCATGCTCTCGCCGCTCCGCTTTCACTACGACGCCGAGACCTTCCAGCTCCCGGTTCGCCTCGGCCTCATGAACGCCAAGGGCGCGCAGGACCTCATCGTCCACATCCTGGCCAAGCAACAGCGCTACGAGGTCTCGAACTACCCGAACGTCACCATCCCCACCAACTACGACGTCGCCGAGAACGCCAAGGGCGACTTCGGCGCGTTCTACGCCGCGCTCTTCGACAAAACCGTGGAGAAGACGCCCAAGGCGGTGGTCACCGAGTACGCGTGGGATGCGTCCACCTGCGATCCGTGCCCCGGTCCCGCGCTCTATCCGCAGGACTTCGCCAGCCTCGGGGCCGACGTGCTCCCTTCGGCCGAGGCGCTCGCCAAGACGGCCCCCGCCGGTTCCGGCGCCCCCAGCGCTCCTTTGACCCTGCCGCGTCGACCGGGTCCGAGCCCGCTCGCCCCGCGAAACATCGGCCCGGCGGTGCCCATGCCCATGACCCGGCGCCCGATGCCGTACGGCGGGTACACCATCACCCGATTGCATGCACGATACACCAAGGAGACGCTGGGCGAGGATCTGGTGTTCAAGGCCGCACCGGCCATCGTGGGCGGCCGCGAGATGCGGGTGGGCGGCGCCGAGCTGGAGCACGGCTCGCAGCCGAGCCCGTACGGCATGAACAACTTCCAGGGG
>JABFRG010001110.1 GCA_013141295.1 Polyangiaceae bacterium | reverse complement strand
CTGTCGACGTCGCCCTTCTTGGCGTCGGCGAGGCCGCGCTGCGCGATGTCGCGCCAGCCGTCGTAGCCCGGCGGAGCGAAGGCCTGGAGCCGCGTGAACGCGCGCACCAGGGCGGGCCCGTCGCCGTTCTTCATGGCCGGCGCCAGGTTGCCCTCCATCCACGTCTGCAGCGGAAAGGAGTGGGCCGCGGGCTTGGCCGGGGCCTCCCCGGTGGGCGCGGCGGCGGGCGCGGCACTGGCGGCGAAGGCCACCGGCAGATCCGCGCGTAGGCTCGCGCCGTCGGGCAAAGCGGGCACGGCGATCATGTCTGCCGGCGGCGTTCCGGTGAGCGAGTGTAGCCAGGCGGTGATGGCAGTGACCTCTTCGGCCGAGAGGTCGAGGCCGAGCTGGTGCTTGCCCATCATGCGGACCGCGTCCGGGAGCGTAGTGGCCGAGCCGTCGTGGAAGTAGGGCGCCGTCTTCTCGATGTTGCGCAGCGTCGGCACCTTGAACATCATCCGGTCGCCCGGCTGCTTGGTGACCGACATCCGCCCGACGTCCTCTTGGTTGGGCCAGGGTTCCACCACGCCCACGCGCTCGAACATCGAGCCGGCGAGGAGCGGGCCGGTGTGGCACACCATGCAGCCGACGTTGAGGAACGTTCGCAGGCCCTTCTTCTCCTGGGCGGAGAGCGCCTTGGTGTCGCCTCGTAGATAGGTGTCCCAGCGCGCCGGTGTGGCCAGGCGCCGCTCGAAGGCGCCGATGGCGAGACCGACGTGGTCGTAGGTGATCGGCTGCGCGTCGCCGGGGAACGCCGCTTGGAAGAGCGCCGCGTAGCCCTTGACGCCCTTGAGCACGCCGACGACTGCGGCGGGGCTCGCCATCGCCATCTCCACGCCGTTGAGGATCGGGCCTTTGGCCTGCTCCTCGACGCTCGGGGAGCGACCGTCCCAGAACTGCACGAAGGCGCCGGCGGCGTTGTACACGGTGGGCGCATTGCGGCTTCCGTGCTGGCCCTTGAAGCCCACGGAGGTGGCCGAGCCGTCGACGCCGAAGTGGGCGAGGTCGTGGCAGCTGTTGCACGACATGGTGCCGCTCTGGGAGAGGCGTGGGTCGTGGTACAGCATGCGTCCGAGGGCCACTTGTGCGTCGGTGGCAGAGGCCACGCCGGCCGCTTCGAAGCGCTCGGCGATGGGTTGAAAGCGGCGCAAGAGCCGGGGGTTCACCTCGCCGCCCACGTCCGGTGCGCCCGAGGCTTCGGGCCGTGCCGATCCGCCGGTGGCCGCGGCGCTCCCCTTGCTGGCGGCCGCGCCGTCGCCGGCTTTCTCCTTGGAGCACGCGCCCACGGCGGTAGCCAGGAGGAGCAGTGCAGCGGAACCCGTGTGGATGAATTTTCGACGCATGATGGCTCTGGTGGAGGAACGGCGATCAAGCCGAGGGCATGAACGAGTCGCGGGCGCGTGTAACCTTGGAGACCGCGTGCTCGCGGCCAAGGGCGCTTGCGGGGAAGACGAACCGCATGGTGGTTCCCGCGCCGAGGGTCGAGGTGATCTGCACGATGCCTCCGAGGCCGGCGCAGGCAGCGCGAACGGCACCCATGCCGGCGCCTCGGCCGGAGACGTCGTTGGCCGTTTCGCGGGTGGAGAGACCATCGTGGAACAAGGCCTCTTCCAGGTCGGAGCGCGTCTTGGTGGGGAGGCCCTTGGCGGCGGCGCGCTCGGCGACGCGCGCCCAGTCGATGCCGCGCCCGTCGTCGGCGATCTCCACCACGTAGTGGGCGCCCTCGCGCCGCGCGGCGACACGGAGCTTGCCGGCCGCGGGCTTGCCGGCGGCGATGCGCTCTTCCTCGGGCTCGATGCCGTGGTCCATGGCGTTGCGCACCACGTGCGAGATGGCCATCCAGAACGCACCCCACTTGGGCGCGTCGTGCCGCAGCGACTCCGTCGACAGGTCGAGCGTGGGCGTGGGCTTTCCCAACCGCTCCGCCACGGCGACCGCCTGGCGCCCGGCGCGCTCCACGTTGCGCCGCACCGGCTCGCGCTCGAGACCCCACAAGAGGCGCACCAGGTCCTCGCGCGGGCTCCCGGTTTGCACCGCCGCGACGAGACCCTGGACGTCCTCGTGCTCGACGTCGAGGCCGGCAGACGCCGAGCTCTCGCCGAAGATCTGCTCGATGGGCGCCACCGCGCGCTTCCAGCGAGCCTCGAGGTCCTTGGTCTCCGCCGGGAGCAGGAGCCCCGGGCGCTCCTCCAAGGTGCTCTCCAGGTCGTGGCAGAAGCGTGCGATGGCGTTGAAGCCGAACAGCCCGCAGTTGCCCTTGAGCGTGTGAAGGGCGCGCTTGGTCTCGATGCCATCGGTGGTCTCGCCGAGCCGTGACACGATGTCGCCGGCTTCGCGGATGAACTCCCGGAAGCCGGTGCGATCCCGGAGCGCGCGCTCGAAGCTCGAGCGAAGCTCCGCCTGCTGCGCATCGGCCCGGGCCTGGGCCACCGCGCTGGTGACGTCGGAGACGATGATCAGCAAGTGGGCGAAGGCGCCGTCTTCGTCGATGGGCGTGAAGGCCAGGCGGAAATGTCGCTCGCCCACGGTGAGCGCGCTCGGCAGCTGCTCCAGCGAGAGCTCGCGCGGGAGCACGTCCTCGATAAGGCTGTCCCAGCCCATGGCGAACCACATGGCGTAGTGCGGGTCGATGGTCTCGAGATAGCTCACGAAGGGCATCGCCGGCGCGGGTGCGCCGAACCAGGTGTCGACGATCTTCGAGCGCTCGGAGCCGAGGAGGCCGTCGCGACCCACCGTCAGGAAGCCCTGGTCGACGTGGGCCAGAAGCCGCGTCATGTCGTCGTTGCGGCGACCGAGCTCGGCGGTGCGTTGGCGCACCTGGCCTTCGAGTCGCTCGGTCTCCTTCTCCGCCGTCTCCTCGATGTGGCGCATCAGTCCGCGGATGTTGCCGACCATGCCGTTGAAGGCGGTGGTCAGCGCGCCGACCTCGTCGTTGCTCCCGGGAGGCAAGGCGGGGCGCCCCAGCTCGCCGCGTGCAACCGCCTGCGCCTCGGTGGAGACCCGGGCGATGCGTACCGCCATCGAGCGGCCGATGAGCCAGGCGGCGACGAAGCCCAGGGCCAGCGCCACCGCCGACGCGATGGCGGCAACCGAGCGAATTCGGCCTCGCTCGGCCTCGAGCTCGCTGGTGGAGAGCTCGACCATGACCAGGCCACGGGGGCCTTCCTTGGAGACGACGGGGACGAGGCTGGCGATGCGCCCCTCGGCGTGGCGGAGCACCGGGGACTCGGCCTTGGGCGGGGTCGTGAGATCGTCACCCTCCACGTCGCCCCGGGTCTCGATGACCGTGCCGTCGTCACGATACAGCGCGATGCCGCGGACGTCGGCGTCGAGGGCCAGCGCCGCCATCACTTCCCGTGCGGTCTCGCGATCGTCGAACGCGACCGCCGAGGCGAGCTGCTGCCCGGCCAGGCGGCCGTAGGCGGTGGTCTTCGCTTCGAGGCTCCGGGTGGCCGTTTCCATGTGTCGGCGCGGAAAGTAGATGCCGAGCGCCAGGACCACGGTGGCCGTCACCGCGAAGATGAGACACAGCAAGCGAACTTTGAGGGAAACGAACATGAGGCGACCTCGATCTCCGATCTCGCAAGAGGAGGAACGGACCGCCACCGCACGCCATGAGGGTATTTCCGAGGTCTTCGACGCAATCGGTGCGCAGACGCGCCGAAGAGGCTTCGCCGAAGGGCCTACTCCAGGCGGGTGCCGACGGTGACGAGCGCCGGCATTTCCACGCGGATCGGGCCCGCGCCGAAGCGCGTCGTCAGGCGTTCGAGGATGGCCTGCGAGATGCCAGCAAAGGCTGCGCCGGCATGTTCACGGACCACGCCGAGCGGTGCGCAGCTGTCGGGAAACCAGTCCCACAGCTCCGCCAAGGTGGGCGCTTCGAAGGCGTAGACCGCGCGCTCGGTGCGGACGTCGATGAAGCCCGCCTGGGTGAGCTCGTCGAGGCAGGACGCCGCGGTGGCAAGCGGAGCCTGCGGCGCGCCTGGCGGCAGGGGGACCAGCTCTCCCAGCACGCCGAACATCGCGCTCAAGAACGGGAGCTCCTCTACCGGCACCCAGCTGGAGACCACGACGCGGCCGCCCGGCGCCAGCACACGGTGCATCTCCCGCAAGCCCGCCGCGCGATCGACGTAGAAGATGAGACCGAACATGGAGAAGGCGCCGGCGAAGTGTGCGCTCGGCAGCGGCAAGGCAAGCCCATCGCCCACCACCGCCTCCACCGCGACCCCGCGCCGATCGCGCTCCGCGCGGAGCGCCTCGATCATCTTCGGTGAGATGTCGACGGCGGTCACCATGTGCCCGGCC
>JABFRG010000842.1 GCA_013141295.1 Polyangiaceae bacterium | reverse complement strand
CTACCGCCGAGTACTCGGCGGTCGGCGTGAGCGGCGTCGACTTCCCCGCGACGCCCGCCGCCATCGTGACCGCTCGACGAAACCTCCAGACCGCATTCGACGCGGTGGTTTCGCTTCGCGCCCTCGCCGACGTGCGCGCCACCAGCCCGGCCTACGCCAGCGGCAAGGTGGAGGCCGTGCGAGCCGCCCTCACCGCGGACAACTCGGCCCTGCAGACCGCCGTTCCCCTCTGCTTCGACGCGGTCGAGACCGTGCAGAGCGACTCCGAACCGGCCGCCCTCGCCTGCGTCGCAGCGGTGAAGGTCGCCCTCGCCAAGGTCCACTCCCAAGGCGACCTCCGCGACCAGCTCTCCGCCGCCGCCCTCACCTTCTACGGAAAGTCGCTGGCCCTGCGCGACCTGCCGAACGCCTGCCTCGACCTCCACCACGGCAAGCTGGACGACCTCTCTCCGGTCGGCTCCTTCACCTGCAACAAGTCCGATCCCCAGCTCTGGAGCTACTCGGTCGACGGCCGCATCCGCAACATCGCGAGCACCAACGCCTGCCTCGACATCGAGCGTTCGGGCGTCGCCGAGGGCACCAAGGTCGGCATCTTCAGCTGCGACAAGACCGAGCAGACCTGGACCCTGGACAGCCAAGGCCGCCTGCGCGGAACCACCGGAATGTGCGTCACCCTGACCTCCCCGACCAAGGACGCGACCCTCGCCCAGGCCACCATGCAGACCTGCCGCGACCAAGACACGGCGAACGCCTACCAGCACTTCGTCCTGCAGTGAACGGCTGACACGCGACTGAAGCGAGAGAGCCCGCCGTCCCGAAGAGGGACGCGCGGGTTTCTCTTCGTTGCGCGGTCAGGGTGGCCCTCCGCCGCGCCAAACCGGACTGGTCCGCTCACGGCAGCGACCTGCCCCAGCAAAGCAGACGATGTGCTGCCGCATGCAGTGGAATCCGGGCCGCATTGAGCTACAGGCTCGTTGCCTCCGACACACGCGCCGCAGCACGTCGAGGAGTCGGTTGCGGGGCGCATTCAGTTCCCTCTTGCATCGCAGGGGACGTCGACTCAAACTCGGGTTCGAGTGCTCGAACGGTTGTGTGTGAGGGGGATGGATATGACGCAACGGGTGGCCGGCGTTATGATCGATGGAGCAACCCGATGACGCAGCTGTCGATTGGCTACGTGGGATGTGGGATGTCGGGCCGAAGTACCTCCCTCGCTGCCGTGATGCGGGCTTGTGGTGTTCCCGTTGCGCGGATTGTCGACGGTTGGGCGGAGCAATACTTCGTACTCCACACTGGTCATCAGATTGCTGCGCGGGTTTCGACAAGGCGTGCGGGCTGAGGCGAATAGTGGAGGACCTTCCTATCTACTACTGGGGCGCGCCCGGCTCGGGAAGGTCGACGTCAATCCAATCGGTGCTGCCGGATAAATCAATAGTATTGGGGGATCGTAAGTACTTCATTCAGATTTCCTCACGACAACTCTCACTCGAGTATAGCTCGGCTGTGTCGAAGTTCTTCTATGCCGCCGCCGACGTCGACCGACCGCAAGCCGTCATCCCGGCGCTCGAGTGTCTTTGCAAAGCCATCGGAATCGTATTTGTCGTCGACTCGCAGCAACCTAGGCTGGTACACAACGTTGGTGCTCTGGCCCGCCTCAGGGAAGACTTGCGCAGATGCGGGCGCGATCTAGACGAGATTCCGGTCGTGTTTCAACTCAATAAGCGAGACTTGCCGGGGCTGGCGCCGAACGAGGTACTGCGTAGCGCACTGCATTCTGGCCGGTGCTCCTACGTAGACAGCGTCGCCTCGCGAGGGGAAGGGACGAGAGAGGCCCTAGAGCATTTGCTGGGCATGATTTGACCTCGGGTCCGGCGACACGACCGAGCACCCTCAAGCTACTGCCCGCCGCCCAGGATGGCGCGCACGACTGCCGTGCGCCCTGGAAGGGATGGGTCTTGGCCGGTCAATCCCGAGGTCGTATCGTGGCGATATGAACCCTCCCTACAGCAATGTCCGTAGGCAGGCGTTCACGGTGGCGACGCTGTTCAGGCAGCGGCTTCACGTCCAGCAGTTCCTCGCAAAGGATCCGCTTGATGCTTGCGCGCGCTGGGCGCGGTCGAGCGCGACGCGACGGACCTGGGCGGCGAGCACGTTCGAGATCTGGGCGCCAGCGCACCCGATCGACGGCACGCCGGGCATCTGGTGCGTGACGGCGTCACGCCGCATCGGTACGGGATTTCTCTCGCTGGACGTCGTGCGGACGTTGGCGACACCCTATCCACGCGAGGCGCCGCGGGAGCTGTTCTCCGTCGTGGTCCACTACATGCGCGGTACGTACATCGGACAGTACAAGGCGGACGGTGGGCGCGATGCCGTCCTGCGCTGGACGCGGTCGGCGTACGCAGTGAAGACCTGGGGCGCAAAGGCCTTCGACATCGAGGCGGTGGCCACCCCGGTGTCGCGTGCGGCCGGCGCTTGGCTGATTCGCGGCAAGGGCCGGGCAACCGCGCGTCCCGCGCGCATCATCGTCGTACGAACCGCCGCTCACCTGCCCGCAGCGGCGAAGTGAGCGGCAATGCGCGCGGCGGAGAGGGCGCGGCCGTAAATGGCCACTTCGTCGACGAAGCCGACGAACTTGTTGAACTGCCCGCGGGCGAGGTTGCCCACGGCGAAGCGGCCGGGGGATGACGTGCCGATGGACCCGCCGCCATTGGCGGCAATCTGGACGCCGTCCACGAAGAGGCGATTCGCGGAGCCGTCGTAGGTCACGACGAAGTACGTCCAGGTGTCGGTGCGCGGCGAGCCACTGGTGCTGACGTAGCCGAACTCACCGCCGGCCACCCGCGCCCGGGCCGCGAGGGTGTAGCCGGTGCCGAAGTACGCGGTGTATCCCTCGCCCGGCGCAGTGCCGGTGGAGGGGCCGCGGTCGAAGATGAACCGCGTGTCGCTCACGATGGTGGGGCGCATCCACAGCTCGATGGTGTAGGGCGCGTCGCCGCCGAAAGCGAAGTTGTCGCCGAAGTCGATCCAACCATCGGTGAGCTCCACCGCTCCGTTGCCCGCGATGGCACCCGCAGCGCCGAGCTTGACGGTGCCCACGTAGGTAGCAGCCGCGCCGGAAACGCTATTGCGCGCGGTGGTGCCGGCGGCGTCGTCGAGGCGCATGTACGCGAGCGGGCTGTCGCTGAGCACCGCGGCGGAATACGCATCGCTCGCGTCGGGAGGCGCGGCGCTCTCGACGCCTCCGTCCGTGGGACGCGCGTCGATGGTCGTCGCACCGTCGTTGCTACCACCACCGCCATCTGCGCCGCGGACCTCGCCGTCGCTGAGCCCCGACGTGGAGACGAGGAGCGAGCATCCGCACAGCGGAACGAGAAACCAGGCGAGCCGCGAAGGCATGATCGCTCATGGTATCGCTTGCCGCGCCTCCGCAGAAGCCCCCTTGCATCGCGTTTTTCCCCAAGGCGCGCCAATCTCGCCACGCGAGTGTAAGTCGCTACCGGGCCGCCGTTATCGGAACATGAACGTGCGCATCGCCGCCTGCTCCGCCGCCCTCGCCCTGCTCCTCGCCGCCGCGCCGGCACACGCCGAGGAGGAGATGAACAAGGTGGGCGCCGTTGGCCTCGTCGCCGCCGGGCTGGGCGGTCTCGCGCTCGTCTCCGGCGGCGGTCTCGCGCTCGGGTCCCTGTGTCAGGGGCCACGCTGTAGCCACGTGGAGACCACCCGCGACATGGCCATCGGGTTCAGCATCGTGGGCGTGGTGCTCCTGGCGGTGGGCGTTCCCATGATCGTCTTCGGCCGGAGCGAGGTGCCGCCAGTGCAGAAGACCGCGGGTCCCCTGGTGATCCGCTTCTGAGCCTTAGTACCTCAGTACGGGCGCTGGCCGTTGAAGTTGCCGGGCGGGCTGTAGTCGCAGACCCAGAATTCCCAGGGGCCGCTGCCGAAGGGCCCGCCGGGACCGGTGCATTTCTGCACCGCGCAGCCCAGCGTGGTGGTCTTGGCCCACACCACTTGCGTGTAGTGTCCACATACGCCGGAGCAGCGGTTGTTGGCGTAGTTGTAGTTGCTCTTCTCGGAGGCCCAGCTGCCCACGACCTTTTGCGGCGTGCTGGAGCCGCTGCCGCCGGAGGCGTAGATGTTCTCGCCGCGATTGCCGCGCCCGGCGTTGTGCTCGAACTTGCACTGGGCGGCCCAGGCCTTGGCCACGGCGGCGTCGGTGTCGGACCAGTTCAAGTTGGGAATCGGCGTGGCAGCCGCGGGGGTCACCGTGGCGCGCACGGCGTTGTGGGCAGCCACGATGCCGCGGAGCGCCGGGTCCGACGGCTCGGCGCCGGGCGGGGTCGGGGTG
>JABFRG010000372.1 GCA_013141295.1 Polyangiaceae bacterium | reverse complement strand
GTGCTGGTGGGCAGCGGCGCCAGCGAGCGCGTGCTCGCCGTGCATTCCTACGTGTCCGGCGACTGCCTGGGCGACGGGACGAGCATCCGCGTGTCGGGCGAGATGGGCTTCATCAATTCGGAGCTCGCCAAGGCCCTCCCGTCGACGCTCAACAGCTGCTCGACCTGCAGCTCCACCGCCGACTCCGGCAATCAGGTGTGCGCCCAGCGCCGCTTCGCGTGTGGTGCCGACACCGACTGCAGCGCGCTCCTCGACTGCTTGAGCAAGTGCTCCGGCATCAGCTGCCAGAACAACTGCCGCACCAAGTACCCGGCGGGCCTCGGGCCGTTCACCGCGTACCAGAACTGCGGTTGCGCCGAAGGGTGCAAGGCCGAGTGCGCCAGCGACAACAGCTGCACCGGCGCTGCCCAGTGCGGCATCAAGGCCCTCGACGGATGCGGCAAATGCGGCGAGGGAAGCTGCTGCACGGAACGCGCTGCGGCCTCCTTCGACAAGGTCGGCTTCGCTTGCGTGACCGCGCCGGACGGCGAGGGTTGCGCGGCCAACGCGCCCTTCCAGGCCTACCAGGCGTGCTTGCAGAAGAGCTGTTCCGCCGAGTGTGGCCTCACGCCGTCGAGCTCCGGTGGTGCCAGCTCGGGCGGTGCCAGCTCCGGGGGCAACGGTGACGGCACCACCACCACGACCACCACCGGCTGCAATACGTCCGGCGGCAGTGCCTCTGCGAGCCCCGTGCTCGGGGGGCTCTTCGCCCTCGGTCTCCTCCTGAAGCGTCGTCGCCGCCATGCGTAATGTCCGCGGCGTTGGCGCGAGCCCGGGGCGCGCCGCCGGTGTTCTGGTTCACACGAAGGACGGGCTCAAGGCGCACGCCGGCCAGCCCTTCGTGTTCGTCTGCGTCGAAGGTACCCGCGACGACGCGGATGCGATTCGCGCCTCGGTGGCGGTCGTGTCCCTTCGAGGCGGCCTCACCGGCGACGCAGCCATCCTGGCGCGGGCGCTCGGAAAGCCGTGCGTCGTCTCGTGCCCCCACCTCGAGATCGTCTCGGGCGTCTTGCGCCTTCGGGGGGCGGAGCCACTGGCCGTGCCGGAGGGCACCGAAGCTTCCGTCGACGGCGCCAAGGGAGAGCTCGAGCTCGCGTTCTGAGCCCCACCTGGCGCCGATCACGGCGACCCGCGTATCGAAGCAGAGCCGTGGTACACTCTTTCGGCGATGTCCTCGATGTCGGAGCTGCGAGAGCGCGCGCGCGTGCGCGTGGGAACGACGATCCGCGAGAAGTGGACCGTCGACGCATTGCTCGGCGTGGGCGGCACCGCCGCGGTGTACGCGGCCACCCACCGCAACGGAAAGCGTGCGGCGCTCAAGGTGCTCCACGCCGAGCTCACCGGGTCGCGAGAGCTCGTCACGCGCTTCGTCCGTGAGGGGTACGTCGCCAATCGCCTGGAGCACCCAGGAGTCTGCTCGGTGCTCGACGACGACACCACCGAGGATGGCTCGCCCTTTCTGGTGATGGACCTCCTGCTGGGGCACTCCCTGGAGCGCCATACGCGTGCACAATACATCCTGACGGTACCGGAGGTGGTCGACATCGGCGAGCAGCTCCTCGACGTGCTGGCGCTGGCGCACGCCCGCGGCATCCTGCATCGCGACATCAAGCCGGCGAACCTCTTCTTGACCGACGAGGGCCGCCTCAAGGTGCTCGACTTCGGCATCGCTCGCATCGCCGAGCCGCTCGATGGTGCCGTGACCCAGGCCGGTACCGCCATCGGTACCCCCGCGTACATGCCGCCGGAACAGGCGCGCGGTCGCTGGAAGGTGGTCGACGCACGCACCGACGTTTGGGCAGCGGGCGCGACCATGTTCGCGCTCCTGGCGGGCCGAAAGCCCCGTCGCGCAGAGACGGTGCAAGAGGAGCTGTACCTGGCCATGACCGAGCCGGTGCCGAGCCTGGCCACGGAAGCGCCGCACGTGCCCGGCGCCATCGTATCGGTCGTCGACTGCGCCATGGCCTTCGAGATGGACCAGCGCTTCCCCGCTGCCGACGTCATGAAGGCCGCGCTCCGGCAGGCCGCTGCGGCCGCTGGCGTGCTCGGCCCCATGAGTAGCGGAAGCGCGCCGCACAGCGTGCGGTCCCCTGGCATCCGTAACCCTTCCAGCGTCTCCGGTCCGCGCCTCGGTGTGAGCGGACCGCCGGTGGATCCGGGCACCATGACGCCGTCGGTTTCGTCGGTGCTGCCGCCGCCCACGGGCCAGCGCGTCTCGGCGTCCCCGCCCAGCCTCCGTTCCACGGGCGCGGCGCCTCGAAGTGGTCGCGGCGCGTTCTACGCCGCGGTGGCGCTCTTGCTGCTGGCCTCCATCGGCATGTTCTTCGTGGGGCGGCGCTACTTCGGCGCGCAGGTGCCGGCCGCGGCCGCGTCGCTCTCTGGTGCCGGTCCGCAGACCGGCGTCCCGGTGGCGATGCCGCTCCCTGCGACCTCGGCCCTGACCACGGCGAGCTCGGCGGAGCCGTCGGCCACCGGCAGCACGGTACCGCGGCGTGGCGGCGCTCCGGGTGGGATGGTGTATCCGGTGCCGCGCGCGACCAACGCGCCGGCCGGTTCCATCTACCGCGAGCGCTGAACGCGGGTCTTCCACCCCGACACTGCGTGACGCGAGCGCCCGGGATTCTGCTAGTCTCGATGGGGATGGACCCGATGCAGGTGATTCGCGACCGAGCGCACGCGCGCGTGGGCAGCGTCATCCGCCAGAAGTGGCAGCTCGATGGCCTCCTCGGCCTCGGTGGCACCGCTGCGGTCTTCTCCGCCACCCATCGCAACGGCGCCGTCGCCGCGGTGAAGATCCTCCGGGCCGAGCTCTGCGGATTCCCCGACGTCGTGCAGCGCTTCGTGCGGGAGGGCTACGTCGCCAACAAGATCGGACACCCCTCGGTGGTGTCGGTGCTCGACGACGACGTCACCGACGAGGGCGCACCATTCCTGGTGATGGAGCTCCTGCATGGCGAGTCTCTCGAGCGCTACACCAAGGGGCCGGCACTGCTGCTCCCCATGGCCACGTCGCTGCGCGTCGTCGACAGCCTCCTCGACGTTCTGGTGGCGGCGCACCAGAAGGGCGTGCTCCACCGCGACATCAAGCCGGCGAACCTGTTCTTGCTGCGCGACGGCCGGGTCAAGGTCCTGGACTTCGGCATTGCGCGCCTGGCGGAGGGCCACGACGGCGCCGCGACACAAACCGGAACCACCATCGGCACGCCCGGCTACATGCCGCCCGAACAGGCCCGCGGTCGCTGGAGCCAGGTGGACGCACGGACCGACGTCTGGGCCGCCGGCGCCACCGCCTATGCGCTTCTCTCGGGCTATCGCCCGCGGCGGGCCGAGACGGCGCAGGAGGAGCTACTCCTGGCCATGACCGCGCCGGTTCCGCCCATTCGTACCCTCCTCCCGCAATTGGATCCGGGCATCGCCGCGGTGGTCGACACCGCGGTCGCCTTCGAGATGGACGCGCGATTCCCGTCTGCCCGGGCCATGCAAGACGCGTTGCGCGCCGCCATGGCCGCGTTGCCTGCGAACGCCACCTCCGGCCCCATGGCCGCTGCGGCTGCGGTCGACGCCACGATTCCCACCGGTCCCACCGGAGCTGGAAGTCGTCCTAGCGCCGGGCCCAGCTGGGGCAACGATGCGGTGCATGCGGTGCGTCCACCGTCCACCGGATCGGGCGTATCGCAGCCGCCGCAGTCGGCGCTCACGGACGTCGCGCAGGTGGTCGAGCAGGTCGAGCGCCCGCGGTCGCGCGCCCCCTTCGCCATCGCGGCCGTGGTGCTCGCGCTTGGGTTGGTGCTGGGCATCGTCGGCTTCCGTCAGGTGCGCCAGCGGCTCTCGCATCCTCCCAGTGCAGCCGCGCCGTCGCCCTCGTCGGAGCTCGCGCAGCCGGCAGCGTCGACGGTGGTGCCCGACCCGGTACCGACGCCGGCGAGCACCCAAGCGCTCGGCGCGTCGACCGCGAGCGCGCCCTCTGCCTCGGCGACCGTGCATGCGGATGCACCTCTGTCGCCCTCGGCGGCGCGTTCCGCCAAGCCTGCGATCCCCAAGAATCCCCCGCATCCGTCGCCCAGCGGGTCCGCTTCCGACCCCTTCGACCGCCGCTTCTGATGCATCTTCGTCCGCTCTTCGCCCTGGCCCTCGTTCTCATCGCCGCGCCCGCCTTCAGAGACGACGCCGAGACCCTCTTTCGCGAGGGACGCAAAGCGCTCGAGGCCGGCGACTACGCCGTCGCGTGCGCCAAGTTCGCCGAGAGCCAGCGGATCGAGCCGGCGCCCGGCACGCTCCTGAACCTCGCCGGCTGCGAGGAGCGCTCCGGAAAGC
>JABFRG010001232.1 GCA_013141295.1 Polyangiaceae bacterium | reverse complement strand
GTACACGTAGAGCGGGTCGACGGTGATGGCCCCGATGCCGAGCGGGTACGGCGAGTCGCCGGCAGCGGGCGCCACGCGAACGCGCCCCCCGGACCGGGGCACCGCGTAGAGGATGCCACCGGATGCAAAATACACGTTCACGCCGTCGGTGGCGATGCCGCCGAAGAGCCCGGCGCCGCCTGCACCGATGCCCGCGGCGAGCTCGGCGGTCTTGGTGGTGGCGGTGGGATCGTACACGTACAGGTGCGCCTCGCCGCCGGGGTTGTTGGGCGCGAGCTGGTAGTAGACGCGACCGCCGGACGCGGCCATGGCGCTCACGTAGCCGCCGCCCAGCACCTGCGGCGCAAAGGCTGTGGGATTCAGGCAGGCGTAGGCGCCGAGCGGACACTGCACGATGTCGCCGAAGGACGTGCCCACCAGGAGCACGCCGGTGCTGCTCTCGAAGGAGCGAGCCGCGAATGAGCTGGAGTGGGTGAGCGCATCGGATCCTCCGCCCGGACGAATCCACAGAAACTCTTCGCCATGCGGATCGTCGACCGGAAAAATCGCAGAGTCGCCGGCCGATCCTACGGCGAGGATTCTGGCGGGGCGGGTGTCCTTTATGACGCCGGTCCCGTCGGTGCGAACCGTGAACGCGGTCTGCGCCCCCGCTGCGGCTAGGTACGAAACGCCTCCAACAGAGAGCGCCGCAAGCCCCACGGCGTTGTCGGTGGTGCCGTTGGAGGCGAGCACCGAGACCGTGCCGCCGCTGATCTTCTTGATGGCGACGCCCACGTCGGCCACGAACACGTCGGCGCCCAGCACCGCGATGCCTTCCGGACGCCGGAGACCGCTGGCGAGCAGCTCGATGGGCTTGGGCGTGCCGCCGTCGGGCTTGGGTCCGGTCTCGGGGCCGCCGTCCTTGGGGATCACCACGTCGCCGCAGCGCGCGGTGCTGGTGGCGCCAGCAGGACCGCAGAGCGGCGTTTGCTTCGACTTGGGCGCGCAGCGGGTGGAGGCAACGACGCTCACCACGCGCTCGATCTCCGGCGTCTCCGGACGCATCTTGCGGCACACCGCGGGCGGCAGCTGTAGTCGCGCGTTCGGAAGGAGCTTCACACCCACCTCGCCGAAGCGCGGATCGGCATCGAAGTCGAGGGGCACCAGGGGTCCGCCCGCGGTGACGGTGCCGATGCCGGCGGTGCGCAGCGCGAGGTTGGTCTTCGGGCCCTGCGAGGGCACCGTGCACGCGTCGTCGGGCGCGATCACGATGGGCTCCTCGAAGCAGCACTCCACCGGGAAGCACTCGCCGTCGCTGGGCGTGAACGCCGCTCCGGTGGCCTTGACCGGTGCCGCTCCGCCACCGAACACCGTGGTGGGATCGTATTCGTCGAACATCGACGGGTCCGAGAGATCGAGCGTGGTGCAGTCGCCGCCCACGTCGGTGGACCCCTCGCCACAGCGGTTCTGGATCTGCGTGAAGGCGTCGAAGTCCCGAAGCCGCAGCGGCGCCTCGAGGGTGTTCGTCGGCGCTTCACCGATGCCCGAGCCGAGGCTCAGGAAGTTGAGCGCGATCCGCAGCTGCCCGGTGCGGTTCGGCGGCACCGTCACGGTCATGTCGCGGAGCACCCGCGCGGTGTTGTTCGAGTACGCGATGACCCGGATACGCACCGGCTGCTTTGCGTCGTCGGGCGCCAGAACGGCGAGCGTGGCGGGAAAATGCACTTCGCCATTGGCGCCAACCTCGGCGCGCGTGGCGAACACCTCGCGGCCACCGCTCTTGATGGTGAGGCCCACGAAGTTGATGTCCTTCGGTGCCGCCATGTCGGAGCTCACCGCGAGCATGAGGCTTCCGCGCGGCGCTTTCGTGCTGCCGCATGCCCAAGTCGCCGCGAGCGCTGCCGCCACGAGCAATCCGGTTCTGGTCCTGATCATTGCGTCCCCACTTCCACCTCTCGGCGTACCAAACGCGTGCACTGCGCAGGAAAGAAAATCGCGTGAGAGCACATTTCAACACTTCGAGGAGTGCATCGAGAAATCTCACGTGCTAGGTTCGGGCTCACGAACCGGGGGGCGCGTAGTGGGTCCCTCCAAGTGGTGCACGGTGGAGATCCGCATGACGACCTTTCGCTATCTTTCGCTCGTTCCGTTCCTGATCATCGCGGCATGCGGTGACAACGCAGCGCCCCCCGGCGGCGGCTCCTCTTCGGGCGGCTCATCGAGCTCCAGCTCCGGCAATGTGCCCCAGGACGGCGGCGCCGACGTCATCCCGGCGGCCTCCATTTCCCTCGCCATCGCCGACGCGACCGTCATCCAGGGCAGCGCCGTGGAGCTCACGCTCGAGCTCACGCGCGGCGCCTCGGTCACCGGCGACGTGGGCGTCAAGTTCGCCACCCTTCCGCTCGGCCTCGGCCTCCCGGTGGGCGATCTCGTCTTCAAGGCGGGCCAATCCACGCTCAAGGTGCAGCTCTCCGCCGGCATCGACGGCAAGCAAGGCGACGCCAAGCTCAGCGCCACCGCGACCACCCTCGACGGCGCCACCTCGTCGAAGAAGGACTTCACCGTCCTCGTCCGCGGAGCCCCGGGCACGCTGGACAAGACGTTCGGCGTCGATGGGATTCTCACGCTGCCCGGTGCGGGATTGCTCATCCAGATGGCAGTGCGTCCGGACGGTAGCGCCTTCGTTGGCGGCAAGGGTGTGAGCGAATTTCAGACGGTGATTCGTATCGCGAGCAACGGGACTGTGGATCTGGCGTTTGGCAATCAAGGCGCCGCGCAGGGCGAGCCTGTAGAAAACAGCCTCGGGAACCGCCTCTTCGCGCGCGGCGATGGTTCGACCGTCATATCGGGGTACGCTCCAAACGGCACCGCGGTGCGCGCCCGGCGGTTCTCGTCCACGGGCTCCGTAGATTCCACGTTCATAGCCACGGATGACGGCGGGGATGTCGTGAAGGCGACCTCCGCCGCGGAGACCGCCCAGTTTCTCTACCTCGGCCGCAGCGTTGGCGCCGCGACCACCATCGTTTCTCGCTTCAGCCTCTCCGGCGTCGCGGATGCAGCCTACCACCGGATCACGGTACCCACGCTGATGGAGGCAATGACCACCGGCACCGACGGGCTCGTTGCGATGTGTGGCGAGACCAACAACGTCATCGACCTGGTCCGGCTGGACGCCGCGGGTGCCGTCGGCGCGACAGCGCACCCGTTCGCGCCGTCGACCTATCGGCGTTGCACCGGCATCATGCCGCGCAAGGGTGGCGGCGTGGTGGCGGCCATCCAGACGGCGGACAATCCGAGCTTCACGAGTCCCACCGTGGGTCTGGTAGCTACCGACGCGGCATTTCAGGCCGTGGGCGCGGGCTTCGGGACCAACGGCTACGTCTACTCGGATCCCGGAGCAATCTTCTCGCTCGCCGAAGACGACACGGGCCGCATCCTTGTCGACATTGGGCCGAGCGGAGGGACCCCGACAGGCGTCCTTCGCTACTCCGCGGCCGGGATTCTTGATACGTCCTTCGGGCAGAGCGGGCGCTGCGCCCCGCCCGCGGACCATGTGTTCCTCGCGGCCGCCGTACTGCCCAACGGGCGCATCCTGGCGTCCGGCGCCAAAGTCTCCGCCGGTCTCGCTCCACGCCTTTTTCGAATCTGGAACTGAGCTTTTTCGCTAACAGGGGAAATCGATATGAAACGAACTGCACTTGCTCTTCTGATCACCGCTGGCGTCATTCACTGCGGCACCGACAACGTGGTCGTACAACCTCTTGCCAACCCGGTAGCCGATGGTGGAAAGGTCGAGGGCGGGATCGATCTTCCGCCTCCTCCCGCACCCCCGGAGAACTGCGACCTCAAGAAGCTTCCGACGGAGAATCCGTGCGTCATACACGAATCTTCCGGTGTGTTCGTGAGCGCGACCAAGGGCAGCGACGACGGTCTCGGGACGCGCGAGAGGCCCCTCAAGGACATCTCCAAGGCCATCCTCGGCGCCAGCACCACGGGCCGACGCGTCTACGTATGCGCCGAGACGTACGAGGCGCAGCTCACGCTGGGCGAGGGCATCGACGTGTTCGGCTACTTCGACTGCTCCGCGGCCACGTGGAAGGTCATCGACGCCCGGGCGAAGGTCGCACCGAAGGATGGCGTGGCGGCGATGGCCAAGAACATTGGCAAGCCGACCCGGATCGAAGCGCTCGACATCGTTGCTGCAGATGGGAAGGCCGCGGGCGACAGCTCCATTGGTCTCGTCGCGCAGGATTCGGGGGGTCTGTCCTTCGTCAACACGCGCATCGCGGCGGGCAAGGGCCGTGACGGGACCGACGGCGCAGTCGGCGTGCAGCTCTCGGCAGCCGCAACGGTGAACGGCGCCGACGGGTACGC
>JABFRG010001040.1 GCA_013141295.1 Polyangiaceae bacterium | reverse complement strand
AACGGGAGATGCGCTAGCGTTCAGTCGGGCGTGTCGGTGGGACCGAGTGGCCCGGGTGCTCGCGCGGAGCCGCTGGGCGACGTCGGTGCGCGCCCGCCGGTGGACCTCGGTGCGCCCGGCCTTCCTGTTGGACCGGCGCCCGTATGCGCGATGGCGGCGGTGGTCGCGGGGCTCGCCGTCGTGGCTGCGCTGGGCGCGAGGGCTCCAGCGCCGGTGGCTGCGGGGCTCCCGGTGGTGACGGGAACGGCGATCGCCGAGGGATCCGGAACGATGCCGGCGCTCGCGGCCTCCCGCGGCGCTCCGAGCGAGGCCCGCAGCTTCCAGGCGCCGATGGCGCCACCCGCGAGCAGCATGATCACGAGACCGATGCCCACCGCCGCCCAACCTGCTCGGCCGCGTGCGGGCGCCGGTGGCACCGTCATGCCCAGGGCGCTCGACTCGAGCGACGTCGCGAACGGGCGGAGCGCCGCCATGACCTCGCCGATGGTGCCGTACCGATGGGCCCGGTCTTTCTGCAGGCAGCGCAAGATCACCGCGTCGAGACCCGGTGGAATGTCGGCCCGCAGGCTGGAGGGAACCGCCGGCTTCTCCATGGCGATGGCGAGCGCCACCGCGGGGAGCGACGTGCCCGGGAAGGGCGCCTTGCCGGTGAGGAGCCGGTAGAGGATGACGCCCAGCGACCAGATGTCGGTGCGACCGTCGACGTCCTTGCTGTCGCGCAGCTGCTCCGGCGACATGTAGAGCGGTGAGCCCAGGAAGCTTTCGGTGGTGGTGAGGCTCACCTCGTCGACGCCGCCCTCGGAAGCGCCGCCGCGCACCCGCTTGGAGATGCCGAAGTCGAGCACCTTCACCTGCGGCGAGCCGTCGGCGCGCGTGGTGAGGAACAGGTTCTGCAGCTTGAGGTCGCGATGCACCACCCCGGCCGCGTGGGCCTCGGCGACGCCCGCGCACGCCTGGAGCACGTAGCCCACGGCCACGGGGACCGGCGGCGTACCGAGGCCACTGAGATCGGACCCCTGCAAGAGCTCCATCACCAGGAACGGCGCGCCGTTGCCGAGCCGCCCCACGTCGAAGACGCGCGTGATGTGGTCCGACGACAGGCGCGCGCAGGTCTGCGCCTCCCGGAGAAAGCGCGCGCCCTCGTCGCCTTGCTCGGTGAAGAGCACCTTGATGGCCACCTGGTGGCCCAGCTCACGATGGCGCGCCGCGTACACCGCGCCCATCCCGCCGCGGCCGACGATCTTCTCGATCTCGTACTTGCCGCCCACCACGTCGCCCTTGGCCGGGAGCTTCACCACGCTCCGGTCCTCGGCCCTGCCCTGCGTGTTCCGGGTGGACATGGCGCCGTACGCGGCGTCGCCCAGGAGCCCGCGGCACCGGGCGCAGTCGGCGATGTGGGCGTGCAAGATGGAGCGCCGCTGCGGGGTGAGCCCGCCGTCCACAAAAGCCGCGACGCTGGCCTCGTCGAGGCACGCGGAAGACGGCGGGGAGAGGACGGAGGTTCGCAAGGGGACCCAAACTGCGGGAAGCGCAGCGCAATCACGATATCACGCTGTCATTTGTCGTGCGAGGTGCGGCACAATACGGGGCGTGACGGGGCCCGACCTACAAATCTACGTGGAGGCCGCACGTCGCGGCTGGCCTGCGCTGCGGGTGGACCTGCACGCGTTCGCGGCGCACGTGTCGCGGCACGCGGCGGTGAAGGGCCTTCTTCCGCTGGAGCATGCGCCGGATCTGTACCTGGCCTTCGCCTGTGCGGCGCGGGTGCCGGGCGCCATGGAGGCCTTCGAGCTGGCATTCGCGCGGGTCATCGCCCGCGTGCTGGCGCGGCGTCGGGCCAATGCCGACGTGGCGGACGACGCAGGCCAGACCTTGCGCGAGCGCTTGCTGGTGGCGCCCCCGGGCGGGATTCCCAAGATCGCGGAATACTCCGGCGCCGGGCCCCTCAAGAGCTGGGTCGCGGCCACCGCCGCCACCACGCTGCTCATGATGTTCCGTTCCCAGGAGCGCCGGCGGGAAGACAGCGACGAGAGCGGCGCCGCGGCGGCCATCGCCCGCGATGCCGGACCGGAGCTGCAATACCTCAAAGAGCGCTACAAGAACGAGCTCCAGGACGCGGTCACACGCGCCCTCGCGCGCCTCAACGAACGCGACCGCACGATGCTCAAGCTGCACCTGGCCGACGGCGTGAGCATCGACGCGGTGGGCGCGCTCTACAACGTCGATCGCTCCACCGCCGCCCGCTGGATCAACGCCGCCCGCTCTTCGCTGGTGACGCTGACGCGAACCGACGTCCGGGAGCGCCTGGGGCTCAGCGATGGCGAGTGCGACAGCATCGCGGCACTGGTGCGAAGCCAGCTCCACGTCTCCTTCGTGCGGCTCCTCAAGTGACGCCTGCGCGCTCGGCGATCCACCCCGTTTGGGCGACGATTTCCCGGCTGGTTTCGCCGCGATTTGCCTTGCCGCAGCGGCCCGTGGGATGCACCGTACACTCGCACTCCAGGGCCACCATGAATCGTTCGCTCCGCACTCCTTCCGTCCTCCTCGCCCTCGCCGCGCTGTCGGCGGCGCCCCTGGCCCGCGCGCAGCAACCGGCCGACCCTTTGGCCCGCGCCAATGCGCTCTTCGACGAGGGCAAGCAGCTCCAGAAGGACGGCAAGATCGCCGAGGCCTGCGAGCGCTACCTCGAGAGCTACCGCCTGTCACCGCGGGGCGGCACGCTGCTGAACGCCGGCCTGTGCCACGAGCAGGAGGGCAAGCTCCTGGTGGCCCGACGCGAGCTACGCGACGCCTTGGCGCTCGCCAAGCGCGATGGTCGCTCGGACCGGGAGCCGGTGGCCGCCGACCATCTCGCGGCGGTGGAGGCCAAGCTCTCCTGGGCGCGCATCGTGCCGCCCAAGAACGCCGAGGCGTCGGCGGTGGAAGTTCGCGTGGATGATGCACCCATTCCCCGGGAAGACTGGGCCCGGGTCCCGCTCATGCCCGGCCCTCACGTGGTGATGGCCAGCGCGCGCGGGTTCAAGAATCGCGAGGCCAAGCTCACCATCGCGCCGGGCGCGCCGCAATCGCCGACCGTGCAGCTGGAGCCCTTCGAGGCCATCGGCGGTGAGGCGAATGGAGCCGTCGGTGCCGTCGGTAACAAGGGTCCCGGCCCCGCGGCCGGCATCGTCAAGCCCACGCCCCACGCAGATGGCGGGCACGCGAACCCCTGGAAGGTGGTGGCCCTGGTCACCGGCATCGTGGGCGCTGCTGCGAGCCTCGGCATGGGCGCCTGGGCGCTCGAGCGCAAGGGCGTGGTGCGCGATCACTGCGATCCCGAAAAACGCTGCGACGACACCGGCGACAGCGCGGTGAGCACCGGCCGGGCCCTGGTCATCGGGAGCACCGTGGCCTTGGGCGTCTCCGCGGTAGGCTTCGGCGCTTGGTTCTTCATTCCTTCCCGGGTCGGCGCGACCACCGGGCAAAGCACGGGGATCACGTTTCATGGCACGTTCTAGGACTCGGCTTCTCTTCGGTTTGATGGCGGCGGCCTTGCCGGTGACCGGCTGCTGGGTGGTCATCGGCGAGAGCTTCGATGGGTACTCCCGCCGTGGTGACGGCGGTGGCGTTGACGGCGGCGCGCCCGACGCTGTCAGCGATGTGGTCGAAGATAGGCCGCCGCTTCCGCCGGGGTTCACATCGGCCCCGCACGCGGTAGGCACGTGCCTCGCCAAGTTCACGGTCTCCAACAACGTCGGCTACCCCCCGAGCGAGATTGTGCCGACGGCGATGACGATCGTGCCCATCACCGACGCTGCGGACCCGACGGACAAACTGGACACCGACAAGGACCCGCGCTGCTACCGGACGACGCCGGAGCTCCCGTACTGCCTGCTCTACGTCTCCACCTTGGAGATCACGTCGGGCGCAGTTCTAGGCGCCTTCGGCTCCCGGCCCGTTGCCATCGTCGCCACCGGCGACATCACCATCCGACAGGATGGTGTCCTCAACGTCGGCGCTTTCGATGCCCCTCAGCCCGGGGGCCCCGGGGCCCACGACGGCGGCAATGCGCTGACCTTCCGCGGTGGTGGCGGCAACGCGGAGCCTGGCGCCAGCGGATGCACGGACCAGGGGGGAGCGGCCATCAGCCCGGCTGGACTTGTGGGAGGTGGCAACGGCGGCAAGGGCCGCACCGATGGCAACCCGGCTTGCCGGCAGGGTGGCGGTGGGGGAGGCGCGGTGCAGCTCGTCTCCCTCTGCGGCACAGTGCGCTTGGACGGAAACGGGACCATCGACGCCACCGGGGGCGGGGGCGGCACCAGCAACGACCCTGCCTGTCCCGGTGGCTTCGGCGGCGGCGCCGGGGGCACGGTGTGGGTAC
>JABFRG010000514.1 GCA_013141295.1 Polyangiaceae bacterium | reverse complement strand
GATTTCTCGGGCGGCTTCACCCCCGCCGATCTGCCGTACTTCGTACAGCGCCAGTGGTCGAACAAGCTCTCCTTGGCGGGGCACTTCCCCTGCGCGCCGAACCGTGAGGGCGCGTACTTCGCCGGCATTCCCGAACAGCCCGATTCCATCGTCGTCCCCGACTTCTCCGGCAACGGCAACGTCAAGACCAAGGGCGTGAAGATGAAGAAGGGCGAGACCCGCGTCATGGACGTCTACCTCTACGGCGACGCCCCCACCACCGGCCCGTTCACGCTCCAGGTGGTCGACTCCCAGCGCACCGGGCCCAACGGCTTCACCTACTCGCTCGACAGCGAGAGCGCGTCGCAGGGCCAGCACGTGAAGGTCACCATCACCGCCACCAAGACCCAGGACTTCGGCATCTTCTTCGTGGTGGCGCGGCTCGGCCGCCAGGCCACCATCTGGCCGGGCCTGGTGGTCACCCAGTAGTCGGTCGCCGATGTCGCTGCGGGCTCTAGGCGTCTTGCTGTTCTGCCTCGGCGCGTGCGGAGGTACCCAGCCGACGCCCTCCGCGGCTCCAGCGGCCCCGGCACCACCGGCCATCGAGCTCGCGGAGTCGTGGCCGCTCGGCACCTCGCTGGACCACGCCGACGTGGTCGACGCGGCGGACCTATGGCCGCGCATGTTCGACGGCGCGGCGCGGACCATCGATCTCGGCGAGTTCTACCTGAGCAACGGTCCGGAGCCCGGGGCGCCCTTCAGCGGCAAGCTGGAGCCGGCGCTGACGGCGCTCGAGCGCGCGGCGGTGCGGGGCGTTCGGGTGCGGCTCCTGGTGGACGAGACGTTCCATGCAAAGTACCCGGAAACGGTGGCGCGTCTGGCTGCGAAGGGGGTGACGGTGCGCCGCTGGGACGTGGCCAAGGCCACCGGCGGGGTGCTCCACGCCAAGTACTTCGTGGTCGACGGTCGCGAAGCGTATCTGGGAAGCCAGAATTTCGACTGGCGCTCGCTCGCGCACATCCACGAGCTCGGCGTCCGCGCCCGGGACCCTGCGGTGGTGGCCGGGCTCGCCGCCATCTTCTCCGGCGACTGGGAGCGGGCCGGGGGCCAGGCGCCGGCGGCCTCGGTGCCGATCTCCGCGAGCGGCTCGTCCGTTCGGCTGGCGGCCAGCCCCGCTTCGATGCTTCCGGACGGCGTGCCCTGGGATCTGCCGGAGCTCACGGCGGCCATCGGGCGCGCACGCCATCGCATTCGCGTGCAGCTCCTCACGTACAAGACCAAGGCTCGGGACGGTGCGCCCTTTCCCACCCTCGATGACGCCCTCCGGGGAGCCGCGGCCAGGGGCGTCCACGTGGAGCTGGTGGTCTCGCACTGGGGCGAGAAGGACCCCAGTCTCAGGGCGCTCGCGGCGGTGCCCGGCATCTCGGTTTCCATCGTCACCATCCCCAAGGGCGACTTCGGCGACATCCCCTTCGCCCGCGTGGCCCACGCCAAGTACATGGTGGTGGACGACGCCGAGTGCTGGGTCGGCACCAGCAACTGGGAGGCGGACTACTTCACCAAGAGCCGCAACGTAGGTGTATTTTACACCAATGCCGTATTCGCCACCCGGCTGGGAAGGGTGTTCGAGGACGTGAAGAGCAGCGCCTATACTCGCGCGCTCACGCCAGATCGCGAATGATGCGCTGGGCGGCGTTGTAGCCCGCGGCGCCGATGACCCCTCCGCCCGGGTGGCACCCGGCGCTGCAGGCGTAGAGGCCGGCGATGGGCGTGCGGTAGGGGAGGCGCTCGTCGAACCCGAACGAGTTGTCGACGTGGTGAATGTGCCCGCGGCTGATGCCGAAGTGCGACTCGATGGTGCGCGGGTTGAGGGCGAAGGTGTCCACCACCAGGTCGCTGGTGCCCGGCGCGAAGCGGTCGCAGATGGAGAGCAGATGCTTCACGAAAGCGGGCTCCTCCTTCTCCCAGGTGGTGCCGGCGAGATCGTACGGCACCCACTGCACGAAGAGCGCCGAGTTGTGGTGGCCTTTCGCGTCGCGCAGGGAAGGGTCGACGGTGGTGTGGATGTACCATTCGATGGTGGGAAAATCGGAGAGGCGCCCGGCCTTGGTGTCCTCGAAGCTCTCCCGGAGCTTGGCGAGCACGTCTTTCTCGTCGGGCAAGAGGTGGATGGTGGGGCCGAACTGCCCGCGATCCTCCGGGAGGCACGTGAACTTCGGCAAGCCGGAGAGGGCCAGGTTGAGCTTGAAGGTGGTGCCGTCGGTGCGGTAGCCGTCGATGCGATCGTTGTAGAGCGCAGGCAAGTGGGAGCGACCCACCAGCTGCTGAAGGCGAAACGGGTCGGCGTTGCACACCACCACGTCGGCCCGGACTTCCTTGCCGCTGGCCAGGATGACGCCGCGGATCTGCCGGTTGGGCTCGCGTCCCTCGAGGAGCAGCGACACCACCTCTGCGTCGGTCTCGATGTGGGCGCCGGCCTTGCGCGCGCCGTCGGCGATGGCGGCGGTGACCGCGCCCATGCCGCCCTGGGCGATCATCCAGGTGCCGCCGGAGCCGGGCAACCGGCACATGTTGTGGGCCAAAAAATTCATGCCGGTGCCGGGCGTGTCCCAGGTACCGAAGAGACCCGAGAACCCGTCGGTCACGGCGTACATGGCCTTCAGGAGATCGCTCCGGAACCCGAAGCGATCGAGGTACGCGCCCACTGGCTTCCGGCAGAGGTCCACGAACGTGGTCTGGAGCGAGCGGCGGACGAAGCGCTCGGCGGTCTCCTCCACCGAGCTCGGCTCCTTGAGCCACGAGGGGCCCACGTCGGCCCGCAGGTCGGCCATCTCGGCTTCCAGCGCCTGGTGGGCAGCCCAGTCGGCCGCCGAGAAGAAGCGCAAGAACTGCCGCTCGGTCTCCGCGGCGTCGGAGCCGAAGAGCAGGTAACGGCCGTCGGTGGTGGGAAGGAAATAGTGGGGATCGCGGCGGAAAAGAGGGATGTCCAGGCCCATCTCCGCCAGCAGCTCCGGCGGCATGAGGCCGAACAGGTACGCGCCGGTGGAGGTCGCGAGCTCCGGAGCGCGCTTGAACGGACGCTCCGTGCGCGCGGCGCCGCCCACCACCGGTTTGTCCTCCAGCACCTGCACCGCGTACCCCGCGCGGGCGAGAAACAGGGCCGCGACGAGGCCGTTGTGGCCGGCACCGATGACGATCGCCCGAGGTGAGGCTGGGTTTGCGGAGGACATGCCCTCGACTGTATCCGACACCGGCCCGGGCCGGTCCCCGCGCGAAAGGAAAATTCCCCTCGATTCTCGCGGCCTTTTGGCCTAAGGCGTGACGCTCACTCTCAGGAGAATGTCAGATGGCCTTGGAACGTACGCTTTGCATCATCAAGCCGGACGCGGTCGAAAATAAGAGAGCCGGCGCGGTCCTCGCGCACCTCGAAGACAAGGGCTTCTCCGTCGTCGCGCTGAAGAAGATCCACATGTCTCAGGAAGTCGCCGAAGGCTTCTACGCGGTCCACAAGGCCCGTCCGTTCTTCGGTGAGCTCGTGGACTTCATGCGCCGCTCGCCGGTCGTCGTCGCGGTCCTCGAGAAGGAAAACGCCATGGCCGACTACCGCGCTGCCATGGGCGCCACCGACCCGGCCAAGGCCGAGGCGGGCACCCTCCGCAAGCTCTTCGGCACCAACGTCGGCGAGAACGCCGTCCACGGCTCCGACTCGCTCGACAACGCCAAGAACGAGATCGCCTACTTCTTCGCGGCTTCGGAAGTTCGGCCCACCGCCTGACCTCTGCTGCGAGAACGGGCCGGCGTTGACTTCCAGGTCGATGCCGGCTCTTTTCATTTCCGGATCATCACGAGAGGACTCCATGGAAACCCAGCGCGCACTCATCGAAGCGGCCTTCGAGGACCGGAAGAACCTGACCCGCGGCGAGGTCATCTCGGCGATCATCGACGTGGTCGAAGCGCTCGACGCCGGCACCCTGCGCGTGGCGTCGCCGCCCACCGAAGAGGGTGGCGACTGGACGACGCACGCGTGGATCAAGCAGGCGGTGCTCCTCTACTTCGCCATTCGCAAGATGGAGCGCATGGAGGTGGGGCCCTTCGAGTTCTACGACAAGATTCCCCTGAAGAAGAACCTCGACCGCCAGAACGTGCGCGTGGTTCCGCCGGGCGTCGTGCGCCACGGCGCGTTCCTCGAGCCCACGGCCATCGTCATGCCCGGCTACGTCAACATCGGCGCCTGGGTCGGCGCCGGTACCATGGTCGACACTTGGGCCACGGTGGGCTCTTGCGCGCAGATTGGACGCAACGTGCATCTTTCGGGCGGGGTGGGCATCGGCGGCGTGCTTGAACCCGTCCAGGCCGATCCTGTCATCATCGAGGACTATGCG
>JABFRG010001090.1 GCA_013141295.1 Polyangiaceae bacterium | reverse complement strand
AAGGTCACCAGGTGCTCGTCGCCGCGGCCCAGCCAGGCGAGCGGCTTTCCCTGGTGGAGGACCACCACTGCGCCCTGCGAGCGCTGCGGGGACGGCGCGCCCGGCACGAGCGCCTTGGGCCACGGGAAGGTCGCCCCGTAGGGGTTCGCGGGATCGGTCGCCGCCAGTACCACCGGCGGGGCGTCGCTCGGTGGCGCCCCCAGCCCACGCAGGCGATCTTCCACGCCGGGGAGCGCAAACTGCGCGGCGCCCAGGTGTGCAATGAAGTAGCCGCGGCGGATCTGCGCCCGCTCCTCCAGCTGCCGGAGCACCTCGTACACCCCAGAGAAGCCGCCGGCGACACCTTCGGCGTTCACCGCCTCGCGGGTGAGCACCGCGTAGCGGCCGAGCAGGATACGGGTAAGATGCACGCGTCCTTCGGTGGCGCTGCCTGCCCCTTCGGCCCACGCCGGATGATGCGGCACCAGCGACCATCGCCCCTCGGTTCCGGGCGCGCCGGTGCGCGGCGCGAGGTGCCGTAGCTGCCCCAGGTGCGACCGCCGTTCGCGGGCTCGGGGCGGCTTCTGCTCGCGCTTGGAGCGGAGCGGCGCCAGGGTGTCGTTGGTGATCTCGCCGGCCCACACCATGTCCCAGAGCGCGCTGGTGAGGTCGCCGCGAAAGCCGCCGAGGCTCCGTTCGACATCGGCGAAAAACGAGGCGCCGCGGGTCCGGAGATGCTCGCGAATCTGCGCTGCGCGCTCGCCTTCCGCCGTGCCCACCGGGGGGGGCGCGAGGTGGAGCGTCTCGGCGCGATAGAGCGCGACCTTCCCGGCCTCCGGGAGCCCCACCCACCGCAGGATGCCCGACGAGAGCAACAGATCGAGATCGCCCGAGCGGTAGCGACGGAGGCGAGCCGGCAGCATGACATCTTCGAGCTCCTCGAGGTGGAGCGGATACCCCTCCAGCAGATCGAGTGCGCGCAAGAGCGCGTCGGGATCGTCGCTCGGCTGGGCGATGCCGTGCCACTCACCCAGGAGCGTCGCGTAGGCCTCGGGCCCCACCGGTTCGATCTCGCTGCGCAAGGCGGCGAGCGTGCGCCGCTTGATGATGCGCAGCACCTCGGCGTCGCAGTACTCCTCGCCTGCGCCGCCGGGAATGAACTCACCGCGGAGCAGTGTGTGACGCGCCTCCAGGTCCCGAAGGGCGCGCTTCACGGTGGCCGCGGCGGCGCCGTAGCGGGCCACCAGGGTGGCGACGCGGAAGGGACCGTGGGTGCGCGCGTAGCGCCCGACGATCTCCTCGAGCGGAGCTTCGCGTGGCCGGCGGAACACGTCGGGAACGCCCCGCGGGAGCGATGCCCCCAGCGCCTGCTCGTAGAGGCCGGCGTCTTCCACCGCGATGAGCCGGGTCTCGCCTCGGAGCGAGATGCGGAGGGCGCGTCGCTCCTCGTCCAGGGTCGCCAGGTGCCCGGGAACGTCGGCCGGGTTCTCCGCGCGCGCGAGGACCTCCGCTTCCGTGAGGTCGCCGAGGCGCCGCAGCAAGTCGTGCGCGCCGTCGGCGTCTTTCACCGGCAAGCCGAAGCGCTGCAGCTTGCGTTCGGTGTCTGCGAGGATCGATGCGTCGAGCAAGTCGCGGAGCGCCGCCTCGCCCAGGAGCTCACGGAGCTGCGCGGTGTCGATGGAGAGCGCTTGCGCCCTTCGTTCGGCCACCGGCGAGTCGCCGTCGTACATGAAATTCCCGGCGTAGCTGAACAGCAGCGAGGCCGCGAAAGGCGAGGGCGTACGGGTGTCGACGGTGGTGAGCTTGAGGGTCCGACTCTCGACCTTCCGGAGCACATCGACCAGGCCGCGCAGATCGAAGACGTCGCGCATGCACTCGCGGTAGGTCTCGAGGAGGATGGGAAAGGAGGGATAGCGCACCGCCACCGCCAGGAGATCCGCCGCCCGCTTGCGCTGGGCCCAGAGCGGGGTCCGCTTGCCGGGCATGCGCCGCGGCAACAAGAGAGCGCGTCCGGCCGCCTCGCGAAAGCGACCGGCGAAGAGCGAGGTGTCGCCCAGGGTCGCCATGAGGATCGACTCGGCCTCCTCGGCCGAAGGAAAGAGCGCTGCCAGGTCCGGCGGATCGCCCACGTCTTGGAAGCGGAACACGATGCCGTCGTCGCTGGTGACCGGCTCCACGTCGAGCCCGAGCGCTTGCATGGCCTTGCTGCGAATGCACATGGCGAGCGGCGCATGCATGCGCGTTCCCAGCGGCGAGAGCAGGCACACCCGGTAGTCGCCCAGCTCGTCGCGAAATCGCTCCACCACCAGGGTGCGGTCCGAGGGGAGGGTGCGCGTGGCCTCTTTCTGTTCGCCCACGTACTCGAGCAGCGCGGTGACGGCCGGGCCGTCGAGATCGCCTTCCAGCGAGCGGGTCGCTGCCTCGGTCGTCTTCTCGCCGATGCTGCGCACCAGCGCCCCCACCGCCATGCCCAGCTCGAGGCTTCGTCCGAGACCATCGCCGCGCCAGAAGGGCATCTTGCCGGGCTCGCCCGGCGCCGGCGTCACCAGCACCTTGTCGCGGGTGATCTCCGCCACCCGCCAGGACGAAGCGCCGAGGAGAATCACCTCGCCTTGCCGCGTCTCGAAGACCATCTCCTCGTCGAGCTCTCCCACGCGCCGGCTGGTCTTGCCCTCTTGCTCGGCGAGCGCCACGGTGTAGAGGCCGCGATCGGGAATGGTGCCGACGTTGGTGACCGCCAAGAGCCGCGCGCCCTTTCGCGCGCGCAGGTGTCCACGCGGCCGGTCCCACACGATGCGCGGTGCGAGCTCTGCGAACTCGGTGGAGGGGTAGCGGCCCGCCAGCATGTCGAGGACCCCGTCGAAGCTCGTCCGCGGCAGCTCGGCGAAGGGGGCCGCCCGGCGCACCAGCGCGAACAGCTCCTCCACGTTCCAGTCGTCCACCGCCACCATGCCCACCACGTGCTGCGAGAGCACGTCGAGGGGGTTACGCGGGTAGAACGTGGCCTCGACCTCGAGCGCGCGCATGCGCCGAAGCGCCGCCGTGCACGCCACCAGATCGCCCTTGTGCTTGGGAATGAGAATGCCCTCGGGCACGCCGGTGACCGCGTGGTTGGAGCGTCCGACCCGCTGCAGGCCCGAGGAGACGCTGGGGGGCGACTCGATCTGCACCACCAGCTCCACGGCGCCGATGTCGAGGCCGAGCTCCATCGACGCGGTGGCCACGATGCACGGCAGCTCTCCGGACTTGAGCGCCTCCTCGGCGCGGCTCCGTTCTTCGCGCGAGAGCGAGCCGTGGTGGGCGAGGGTGATCTCCCGGGCTGCGTGCTCGTTGATGGCCTGCGTGATGCGCTCCGCCAGCCGCCGGCTGTTCACGAAGACCATGGTGGTGCGGTGCGCGAGCACCAGCTCGGTGAGGCGCGGCACGATGGTTTCCCAGGCGGAGGCCGGGCGCGAAGGTTGGTCCTCGTCGAGGGCGCCCGGAAGCTCCGAGGCCGGCATCTCGATGTGCAGCTTGGTCTCGCGCTTACGGCTGGCGTCGACGATGGTGACCGGCCGCGGGGCGCCGTCGTCTCCGAAGCCGCCGAGGAGACGCGCCACTTCGTCGAGCGGCCGTTGCGTGGCCGAGAGGCCGATGCGCTGCAGCGGCGGGCGCTCGCCGCGTACCGCTTCGAGCCGCTCGAGGCCCAGGAAGAAGTGTGCGCCGCGCTTGGTGGCGGCCATGGCGTGGATCTCGTCGACGATGACCGTGCGCACCGAGGCCAGCCCTTCGCGCGCCCGCGAGGTGAGCATGAGGCAGAGCGACTCCGGCGTGGTGATGAGGATGTCGGGCGGCGACTTGACGATGGCGGCCCGCTACTTGGCCGGCGTATCGCCGCTGCACACCGCGATGCGCGGCGTGTGGAACGGATGGCCGGCGCGGAGCGCAGCTTCGGTGATGCCCACCAGTGGCGCACGCAGGTTGCGTTCCACGTCCACCGCCAGAGATTTGAGCGGCGAGACGTAGAGGATGCGGCAGCGCGCGCGCGCGTCCGGCACCGGATCGAAGAGCAGACCGTCGATGGCCGCCAGGAACGCCGCGAGCGTCTTGCCGGAGCCGGTGGGCGCGAACAGGAGCGTCGACTCGCCGGAGAGAATCGGCCCGAACGCCTGGGTCTGGGCCAGCGTAGCGCGCTCGAAGGTGCCTTCGAACCAAGCGCGGGTGGGCGCGCGGAAGCGTGGGTCGAGCTTCACGGGGTCACGCCCTGACAGGTGGGGCAATAGTAGGTGGAGCGCTGCTGCTCGCCCTGCCGCCTCATCGCGATGGCGGCACCGCAGGTGAGGCACGGCATGCCCTTGCGGCGATAGACGAACAGCCGCTTGCGCGGGTCGAGGGCGCCGATGCGTGTGGTGCGCATG
>JABFRG010000831.1 GCA_013141295.1 Polyangiaceae bacterium | reverse complement strand
GATCAGGGCCGAAGAGATCCAATGACCAAACGTTTCGTCGGCGCCGGCGCCGCTCTCCTGCTCTGCGCGGTGGCGTGCAGCTCCTCCAGCCCCGCTCCCCCGGCCACCTACCAGCTCGGCTTCGCCTCCACCGCCATCGCGGTCGCCACCGAAACGGTGGAGGTCCAGGTGTACGACGCCAAGGGTCGCGAAAGTACGTTCTGCAACGAAGCGCTGGTGAAGAAGCGCAACAACCAGGACATTGGCACCGTCATCGCCCAGAGCGCTCCCCGGAGCCCGTGCGACGTGCTGAACGGCAAGGCCGACGCGCTCGACGTGGGCTTCGGCATTCGCGGCTTCGTGGGCATCGCCAAGCGCGGCGGCCAAGACTTCCTCCTGGGGTGCCTGGTGACCAACGTGGGGCCGGGCACGCCGGCGCCGCTGCTCCTCCTCAACTACGCCACGCAATCGGTGCAACCTGCACCGGCCACCACCTGCCAGGATCTCTCGCAGCGCTGCAACGGCGGCTGCTGAGGTCACCGGTGGAGGCCCGCGCGCTCCTGGCGGAGGTAGCCCGCGAGGTGCTGGCCGACGTCCACGGAACGGCGCTCACCGCAGCGGCGCTCCGCACGGACGCCGCGCGTAGCACCCTGCGGATCGGCAGCCGGACCATCGATCTCCAGGCTCATCGGCGCGTAGTGCTCCTCGGTGCGGGCAAGGCCTCCGGCGCCATGGCGGTGGCCTGCGAGGAGATCCTCGGCGATCGACTCTCGCGGGGCCTGGTGGTCACCGGCGAAGACGGCCGCTATCCGCTTCGCTACACCGACGTCGCATTCGGCAGCCATCCGGTTCCCGGTGAAGACAGCCTTCGCGCCGGCGAGGCCTTGCTCGCGTGCGCCGCGGCGCTGGGGCCGGACGACCTGTGTATCTTCCTCCTATCGGGGGGCGCGTCTGCGCTCTGCGAGGCCCTGCGACCCGGCGTCTCGCTGGAAGAGCTCCGAGGGAAGACGCGCGCGCTCCTCGCCAGCGGCGCGCCCATCGAAGCCATCAACCAGGTGCGCCGGAGCCTCTCGCGCCTCAAGGCCGGCGGGCTCGCGGAGGCCCTCCACCCGGGCGCACGCATCGTCACCCTCGCGCTCTCCGACGTGGCATCGAACGATCCGCGCGTCATCGGCAGCGGACCCACGGTGAAGGACGACGCGGGTGACGACTACTTCGTGCTGGCCGACGCCGAGACGCTCGCGGCGGCTGCCACGCGAAGGCTCACGCAGCGTGGTCTCACGGTGGTGCGCGGGCCGCGGCTGGAAGGGGAGGCATCTCACGTGGGCGCGGCGCTCTCCGCGTCGTGCGACGCAGGAACTGCGCAGGTGCGCGTGGGCGAGACCACGGTGACGCTGGGCGATGAACCGGGCAAAGGTGGCCGCAACCAGGAGCTGGCCTTGGCCTTCGCGCTGGGCGCGGCCGGAAATCCAGACGTCGCCCTGGCGGCCATCGGCACCGACGGGCGGGACGGCCCCACCGATGCCGCCGGGGCCATCGTGGACGGCGCGACGGTGTCACGCGGCGGCCCGGACGCGGCCACCGCGCTCGCGCGACACGACGCATACCCGTACCTGGACGGCGCCGGCGATCTCGTGCGCACCGGCCCCACCGGCAGCAACCTCGCGGACCTGGTCATCTGCATCCGCCGCTGAGCGGCGATTCGCGCGCACTGCCTTGCGACGCGCGCGATATGGGCCTAGATCTCGCCCGCCATGTCGAGCGCGCTGCCCCCCAGATACGCAAGTTTTGCCAAGTTCGCCTGGGGCGTCCTCGCCTACAACTTCCTGGTGGTGGTGTGGGGCGCCTACGTACGCGCCTCCGGCTCCGGCGCCGGCTGCGGTCGGCACTGGCCCAAGTGCGACGGCGAAGTCTTGCCGATGCCGAAGAGCACGGAAATGTTCGTGGAGTTCGCGCACCGGGCCACCAGCGGCATCGCGCTGATCCTCGTGCTCGCCATGGTGGTGATGGCGTTCCTGCGTTTTCCCAAGGGCTCGCCGGTGCGCCGGTTCGCGGTGGCCTCCACGCTCTTCATGTTCAGCGAGGCGCTGCTGGGTGCGGCGCTGGTGCTCTTCGAGCTGGTGGCCCACGACGCTTCGATGAAGCGTGCACTCTCCATGTGTCTCCACCTGGTGAACACGTTCTTCCTGCTGGCTTCCATCGCGGCGACCGCCTTCGCAGCCACCACCGGCACCAACCCGCGGCTCCGGTCGCTGGGCTCACAGGCGCGCGCGGCGGGGCTGGCGATCCTCGCCATCTTGCCGGTGGGCATGAGCGGTGGCGTGGCGGCGCTCGGCGACACGCTCTTCCCGTCGAAGTCCCTGCAAGAGGGCGTGGAGCAAGATCTCTCGGGCACCGGCCACATCTTCATCCAGCTCCGGCTCTTCCACCCGCTCATCGCCATCGTCGTCGCGGTGGTGTTGGCGCTCTATGCCAGCGGTGTGGCCAAGCGTCACCCGAAGGATCGCTGGGTCACCCGCACCAGCAACGCCGTCTCGCTCGTGGTTCTCCTGCAGGTCTGCCTGGGGGTGCTCAACCTGGTGCTCCTGGCGCCGGTGCCCACCCAGCTCTTGCACCTTCTGGGCGCCGACAGCCTGTTCGTGTCGGTGTCGCTGCTCATCCTCTCGCTCTCGGTGGCGGAGCGCGCAAAGGCGCCGTCGGCCGACCTGGCCGAGCCGGTCGCAAGCTGAGCCCCGGGCGGGCGTGCCACACGCGCCTCGCCGCGACAGGGAGATCATGGGCCGAAGCGTGTCGTAGCGCCTCACCCGCAACGAACCGCGAAAAGCGCCTCGGCACAGCCCTTGCTGAAGACCCGGGATGACCTTCGCTTGGGCTTCCCGTCTCGCGCTCGCCGCTTCCGTGGTGGTCTCGGTATTCGTGCAGCCTACACGCGCTGACGCGTGCGGCGGCTGCTTCCACGCCGCCACAGACGTGAGCACGAGCTTCGTCACCGACCATCGGATGGTGCTCTCCATCGCCAAGAACCAGACGGTGCTCTGGGACCAGGTGAAGTACACCGGCGATCCCGCGGAGTTCGCCTGGGTTCTGCCGGTGCGCACCGGCACCCAGGTGGAGCTGGCCCGCGACGAGTGGATCAGCGCGCTCGATCTCGCCACCAAGGTGAGCATCAAAGGACCCGACGTTTCCTGCGGCGGCAACAACTTCGGCGGCGGTGGCGGTGGCAGCGGTGGCGGGTGCGCTTCCTCGAGCACCAGCTATGACTACGCCAGCGCGCCCGGCACGGGCTCCAGCAGCGGCGGAGGCTCCTACGACGCCGGTCAAGGCGTGCAGGTGGTGGGACAATCGGTGGTGGGGCCGTACCAGAGCGTCATCGTCCGCTCCGATCGCGGCGAAGCCATCTCCCTCTGGCTCAAGGACAACGGCTTCGTCATCCCCGACGCGATCTTGCCCACGCTCGTCGCCTATACCCGCGAGGGCTTCGATTTTCTCGCGCTCAAGCTGCGGCCGGGCCAGGGCGTCCGCGCCATGCGGCCGGTGCGCGTGGTCACACCCGGCGCGTCGTACGCGCTGCCGCTGCGCATGGTCGCCGCCGGCATCGGCGCCAAGGTGGGGCTGAACCTCTTCGTGGTCACCGAGGGCCGCGTCGAAGCCAAGAACTTCCCCAACGCCACCATCGACGCCACCAAGCTCACCTGGAACCCCAGCGCCGGCAGCTCGAACTACCGCACGCTCCTGGAGGGCGCGCTCGCCCAAGGCGATGGCCGCACCTGGGTCACCGAGTCCGCGGTGAGCCCCGGCGATCCGCAGGTCGACCCCATCGTCGCCGCCACCCGCTCCTATCGCAACGCGTGCCTGCAGCTGGGCACGGTGCTGGTGCCGTGCGACGAGCCCGGGCCGGTCGACGCGGGCTCGAGCGCCGACGCGGGCGACGTTGCCGACGGCGGCGAAGAGGTCTCCGACGCTTCGCCCGCTGCCGATGCGGGGCCCCCGCCTCGGCCGAACATGTGCCGCAAGGTCGCCTGCGACGACTTCACCGACGACACGGTGGCGCTGAACGGCATGCGCGCGGGTTCCATCTGGGTCACGCGGCTCCACGCCGAGCTCAGCGGCGAGAACTGTAGCCAGGCCGATCTGCAGCTCCAGGCCAGCGCGCAGACGACGGTGCCGACCCTCCTCAAGACCGACACGTTCTCCGATCCCGACTTCAAGCCCTGCGGCAACAGCGGTACGCCGGCCGCCAACGGCAGCGCCGATTCGCCGGCCGACTCCGGGTGCACCTGTCGTCAGGGTGTAGACCTCATCGTGGCGGCCGCCTTCTCGTCTTCCGTGGCGGCTTGGGTGTGATGTCCACGACGTTGGCGAGCACGTGAACTTCGCTCTGGTACGTCGCGGCAAGCAGAGCCC
>JABFRG010001072.1 GCA_013141295.1 Polyangiaceae bacterium | reverse complement strand
ACGTCGAGGAGCAGCACGTCCTCCTTCTCCCCTTCCCCGGCCAGCAAGTGCGCTTGCACGGCCGCCCCCAGCGCCACCACCTCGTCGGGGTCGATGTCGGCCAAAGGCTCGCGCTTGAACAGCTCCTTCACGTAGGCGCGGACCGCGGGGACGCGGGTGGAGCCGCCCACCAGGATGACGCCGTCGAGCTCCTCGGCGCGCACGCCGGCGTCGCGAAGGGCGCGGCGCGAAGCTACGCCGGTGCGTTCCAGGAGCGGCTTCACCAGCTCGTCGAAGCGCGCGCGGGTCACGGTGGCGGACTTGGGCGCGTCGCCGAAGAGGTTCTCCACCGAGACCTCCGCGGCCTCCGTCAGCCGGTGCTTGGTCTCCCGCGCGAGATCGAGCATCTGCCGCACGACCACCGGCTTCGCTTGCGCCGCCGCGTCGACCGCGAACAGGCCGAAGAGCTCCGTGGCCAGCGCGCGGTCCATGTCGTCGCCGCCCAGGGCGCTGTCGCCGCCGGTGGATTTCACCTGAAATACGCCGTCTTCCAGCAGGAGCACCGTGATGTCGAAGGTTCCGCCGCCGAGATCGAAGACCGCGAAGGTGCCGTTCTGCTTCTTCTCGAGGCCGTAGGCGAGGGCCGCCGCGGTGGGCTCGTTGAGCAGGCGCAGCACCTCGAGACCGGCCAGGCGCCCGGCGTCCTTGGTGGCCTGGCGCTGGGCGTCGTTGAAGTACGCGGGGACGGTGATGACCGCCCCGCCCACCGCGCGCAGCTCGTCTTCGGCCAACGTCTTGAGCGCGCGCAGGATCTCCGCGCTCACCTCGACCGGGGTGAGCACGCGGTCTTGCACCCGAAAGCGCACCACGTTGGCTTCACCGGCCGCCTGGGGCACGAAGTCGTAGGGCGCCATGCGCCGGGTCTCCGGATCGTCGGCGCCGCGCCCCATGAACCGCTTCACGCTCACGATGGTGTCGCGCGGGGCGAGCGCCGCCCGCGCCTTCGCGGGAACCCCCACCAGCACGTTGCCGCTCTGCTCGTAAGAGACCACGCTGGGGAGCAGCGAGAGATCGTTGCAGTCGCGAATGGCGATGGGCTCGCCGTCGCGCACGTAGGCCACCAGCGAGTGCGTGGTGCCGAGGTCGATCCCGATGGGCCGCGGGGCCGCTTGCGGGTCGAAGATATCCATGAGAGCCATCGGTCTAACTTTCTTCGAGGAGTGCCTCGAGCTCCTCCTGGAAGCGCCGCGCGTAGCGGAGCTTGCCCAGGAGGGGCAACAGCGCGCGGAGCTTTTCCGCGTCGCCTTGGGCGCTGGCGAAGCCCTGACCGAGCTCCTCCACCACACGGGTCGTCTGGGCGGCGATGCCGTCGCCGAGGGCGCGCACTGCCGCGGTGTCGCCGGAGGCCTTGGCGTCTTCCAGCGCTTCTCGCTGCTCCATCGCTTCCATGAGGAAGTCCGGCGACGCCTTGGGCTCGTTGGTTTCGCCCACGGCGATGCCCGAAAGCGAGAAGATCGCCTCGGCACGGCGCACCGGGTCGCGGAGGATGCGAAACGCCTCGTTCACTTCCACGGCCCGCGAGAGCGCTTCTCTGCGCTCGCCGCCGCCGCTCCCCGTGAACTTGTCCGGATGAAGCACCTTGGAGAGCTCGCGATGCCGCCGCGCCAACTGATCGGCGGCGATGTCGTAGCCGGGACTGAAGCCGAGGACCTCGAAGGGATTCATCGCGGAACTAGACCGTGAACGAGTGTCCGCAGCCGCAGTTGGTCTTCTCTTGCGGGTTGGACCACTTGAAGCCGCGCCGCACGAGCTTGTCTTCCCACTCGAGCACTGCGCCATTCAAGTACACGAGGCTCTTGGGGTCGACGACCACCCGGACCGGCGTTCCGTCGGCGGCGGTGAGATCGTAGACGCGATCGCGCGCATGGGGCGGGCCGTCGTGGAACTCGATGACGTAGGAGAACCCGGAGCAACCCCCGCCGCGAATGCCGACGCGCAAAGAGGTGTTCTCTTTGCCGCGCTTCTTGATCTGCGTCTTGATGGCCTCCACCGCGGGCTGCGAGATCCCGATGTCGAGCTTGGCCTTGGCCTGCGATTCGACCGGTGCTTGGGGGGTGTTCTGGGGTTCGGCGTTCACGGCGACTCCTGACTACTTCGTTTCGGCAGCTTTGCGGGCGGCCTGCTTGGAGCGATAGTCCGCGATGGCGGTCTTGATGGCGTCTTCCGCCAGCACCGAGCAGTGAATCTTCACCGGCGGGAGGTTGAGCTCCTCGACGATGCGATCGTTCTTGATGGCTTCGGCTTCGTCGAGGGTCTTGCCCTTGATCCACTCGGTGGCGAGCGAAGACGACGCGATGGCCGAGCCGCAGCCGAAGGTCTTGAAGCGCGCGTCCTGGATGATGCCGTCGTCGCCCACCTTGATCTGCAGGCGCATCACGTCGCCGCAGGCCGGCGCACCCACCAGACCGGTGCCCACGTTGGGGTCGTTCTTGTCGAGCGTGCCCACGTTGCGGGGGTTCTCGGCGTGCTCGATGACTTTTTCACTGTAGGCCATGGTTTCCTCGAATCACGTAGCGGGGGTCGAGACGAAAGTCTCGGTGGCTGGGAGAATCTCAGTGTGCGGTCCACTGCACCGTCTTCAGGTCGATGCCTTCTTTGTGCATCTCGTAGAGCGGCGAGAGATCGCGGAGCTTGTTCACCTTGGCGATGACCAGCTCGGCTACGTAGTCGACCTCTTCCTCGGTGGTGAAGCGGCCGAGACCGAAGCGAATCGAGGAGTGGGCCAGCTCGTCACCCACGCCGAGGGCGCGTAGCACGTAGCTCGGCTCCAGGCTGGCGGAGGTGCAGGCGGAGCCGGAGCTCACGGCCACGTCCTTGATGGCCATCATCATGGCCTCGCCTTCCACGAAGTTGAACGAGATGTTCAGGTTGCCGGCGAGCCGGTGCTCGAGGGTGCCGTTGACGTACACCTCGTCGAGGGCCGCCGAGAGCTTGTTCCGGAGGCGCTCACGGAGGCCGAGAATGCGCGCGCTCTCGGCCTTGCCCTCTTGCATCATGATCTCGGCAGCCTTGCCGAAGCCCACGATGCCCGGGACGTTGAGCGTGCCGGAGCGATTGCCGCGCTCGTGGCCGCCGCCGTCCATCTGCGCCACCAGACGAACCCGGGGCTTGCTGCGGCGCACGTAGAGAGCGCCCACGCCCTTGGGGCCGTACATCTTGTGGGCGGTGATGCTCACGAGATCGAGGTTCATCTTCTGGACGTCGAAGTCGACCTTGCCCACGCCCTGGACCGCGTCGGAGTGGAAGAGCACGCCCTTCGCGCGGGTGATCTTGCCGATCTCTTCGAGCGGCTGAACGGTGCCGATCTCGTTGTTGGCGAACATGATCGAGACGAGGATGGTCTTGTCGGTGATGGCGGCGGCGACGTGCGCCGGGTCCACGCGGCCGTCGGTACCCACCTCGAGATAGGTGACCGTGAAGCCCTCTTTCTCGAGACGCTTGCAGGTGTCGAGGATGGCCTTGTGCTCGGTCACCGTGGTGATGATGTGGTTGCCCTTGTCCTTGTAGAACTCGGCAACGCCCTTGAGCGCCAGGTTGTTCGACTCGGTGGCACCGGAGGTGAAGACGATCTCCTTCTCGCTCTGGGCGTTGATGAGCTTGGCGATGCGCTCGCGACCGTGCTCCACCGCTTCTTCGGCCACCCAGCCGAAGGCGTGGTTGCGGCTCGCGGCGTTGCCGAACTTCTCGGTGAAGTACGGGAGCATCTCCTCGAGGACGCGCGGGTCCATGGGCGTCGTCGAGTGGTAGTCCATGAAGATGGGAAACTTGAGCGCCATCTGATCTCCTAAGGTGCCTTTGCTTGTGCGCGGAAACCGAGCACCAGCTCGGGAACGTGTCCTTCGATGCAGGCGATCTTCTGCGGGTGCAGATCGCACGATGTGCACTGGGCGACGATGCGGTGCGGCTCGCACACGTCGCCACAGGTCTCCAGGTAGGCGAGGCTCGCTTCGAGCTCGTGGGCCAGCCCCGCGAGGCGCGCCATCTGGGCCCTCGTCTCGTCGAGCTTCTGCCGGTAGAGCTCGCGGATGCGGCCGGTGGCCACCTGCGCGGTCTCCGTCGGCAGCTCCTTCACCACCGCCTGGATCTCCGGGAGGCTGAAGCCGATTTCCTGGAGCTTGGAGATCCAGCGGATGCGATGCAGCGCGTCGCGCCCGTAGAGCCGGTAGCGCCCCTTGCTGCGCCGCGCCGGCCGCAGGAGTGCGAGCTCTTCGTACAGGTGGATGGCCCGCACGGTCTTGCCCGATTCGCGAGCTAGATCGCCAACTTGCATGAGGTCCCCGTCGTCCGGTACGGACGAATCGGGGAGAACGGGGAGGTGCGTGTGGTCGGGCATGGCTGGAGTCTCACG